>SRXB01000208.1 GCA_009724975.1 bacterium
GCTTTGAAGCGGGGATGCCTCTTTTGCTTGCTTTCGCCACCGCGTCAAAAAGGCCTCTTAGTCTCTCCATCCTTATGCCGCTTTTAATTCCGTAGAGATGTTCAAGACCCAGCGCGACCTCCTCAAGGGCCGCATTTCCCGCCCGCTCTCCCAGCCCCAGCACCGTAACCGAAAGATTGGAGGCGCCAGCGCGCGCCGCCGCCATGGCATTTGCCGAGGCGAGGCCAAAATCGTTGTGGGCGTGAAATTCAACGGGAAGCGAAGTTGAGTCGACCACGCGAGAGATTAGGGAAAGGGTTTTAAACGGCTCCAAAACCCCGACCGTGTCGGAGACGCGAAGCCTGCCTGCGCCGGATTCGAGGGCAGCGTGCGCCATCTCCTCAAGGAAGCGGGGCCGCGCACGCGAAGCGTCTTCAAGCGCTGCGACAACGAAGAGTCCACGCTTTCTGGCAAAGCAGATACAGTGAGAAAACATTTGTATCGCCCACTTCTCGTCCCTTCGTAGCTTTTGGGAGAGTTGTATTTGTGAAACCGGCATCGCAACAGCGACAGATTTGGCTCCGCAGGCGTGGGCCGCCTCGATATCGCCCTCCAGAGCCCTGCACCACGCCGTGACGCGAGCATTTAGCCCCAGCGCCGCAATGCGGCTTACGGCTTCGGCTTCTTGCCCTCCCATTATTGGCGTTCCCGCCTCTATTTCCCCTACTCCGGCCTCGTCAAGGAGTTTGGCGATGAGTACCTTCTCCTCTGTGGAGAATGCCACGCCGGAGGCCTGTTCGCCGTCGCGCAGTGTTGTGTCGCAGAGTGTCACTCGCCTGCGCAGCATTGCCTTCCTCTTCTCTGACCCGCGTCTATCGGGCCGTGGCTGCTTACGAAATGTGCGACTCTGCGCTTTCTGCAGATAGCCCGCAGAGGCCATGTTCTTGCTACCTTGCCGTCGGCAATAACCACTACCTCGTCCGCCAGGGCCTCCACGTCCTCACCATCATGGGTGACCATAATCGCGGGCATTTTGAGCTTTTGGCAAATGCTGCCGATTTCCATCCTTGTGCGTTGCCTTAGCTCTTTATCTAGCGCGGAGAGAGGTTCGTCCAAAAGCAGCAATTTGGGACTGGTCGCCAAAGCGCGCGCAAGGGCAACCCTTTGCTTTTGTCCGCCGGAAAGTTCGCCAACCATCTTTTTCCTATGGTCTTGAAGTTCCGCAAGAACGAGCATCTCTTCGATTTTTCCTTTTGCCTCATCCGTAACCCGCCCAAAAGGGCCCCTTCCAAGGCCAAAAGCTATGTTTTTTTCGACGCTCAGGTGAGGGAAAAGGGCATAGTCCTGAAATACCATGCCGATTTTGCGACGCGAAGCCGGAAGTGAGGTGTTTCGGGAGCTGTCGAACCACACCTCGTCGCCAATGCGCACATGACCGCCGTCAGGAGCCATGAGACCCGCCATTGCCCTAAGCGTCGTTGACTTGCCCGCGCCGGAGGGGCCGTAAAGCACCAGAAAATCGGCGTTTGAGGAGAAGGCTATGTCTAGGCTGAAGTCCCCGAGGTTTTTTTTAATTTCAACTTCTATTCGCATTTTTTACCGCCGTTTTTCGAGGCAGTTATTTAGGGAAACTCGAATCCGTATTTACGCAGAATCCCTCTGCCCTCTGCCCCTTGCGCGAAGTTAGCGAACCCCTTCGCTTCGGTAATATTTTTTCCGCCTGCCACAACCGCTATCGGGTAGGCGATCAGATCATGGCCGGAAAGGGTTGCAACCATTTTGACCGTGTCTTTAGCAATCATGGCGTCGGTGACGAACACAATTCCCGCGTCGACCTCGCCCCGTGAGACGTATTCGAGCACCTGCCTTACGTTGGCGCCGAGTATCAGCTTTGGCTGTAGCGCTTCCCACAACCCCGCAGAGGAAAGGCTTTGCTTTGCGTACTTGCCCGCGGGAACGAAGCCGGGGTCTCCTATAGCCACGCGCTTTACCTTGTCGCCCGAAAGATCGGCCAAACCTGAAATATTGGTTTCGCCGTTGACCGGCGCCGCCAGAACCAAAGTGTTTTTGGCGATTATGGCGCGAGTTGATTTTTCGACAAATCCGCCTGCTTCGGCCTTGTCCATGGTGGCAAGGTCCGCGCTGGCGAAAATGTCCACCGGCGCGCCCTTCTCGATCTGCTGGAGAAGCTGGCCCGACGACCCGAAATTGAAAATCACTTTGGTATCGGGAGCGGTTTTTTCATAGGCGGCGCCTATCTCGCTGAAGGCGTTGGTCAGGCTCGCCGCAGCCGAAACCACAAGCTCGCCGGAAAAGGCCGACAACGGCAGCAAAACGGTGCAAAAAACCAGAGAAAGCCCTTTCATCATGGTGGTTTCCATTGTGTTACTTTCTTATTAGGGCCTAGCAACGCCAGGCAGTTTTCTCGACAGAATTAGGACCGCGAGGCAGATGGCCGAGGTGAATATTACAAAGGTAAGCGCCTCGGAGCCGTCACCGGATTCCACTGCCGAGTAAATCGCTAGTGGCAGGGTTCTTGTGCGACCGGGTATGTTTCCGGCCACCATCATAGTGGCGCCGAACTCGCCGAGAGCCCGCGCGAAGGCGAGCATTATTCCCGCCAGGATTCCTTCGCGGGCTAGCGGTAAAGATATTCTGAAAAAGACGGAAAACTCGGAGTGCCCCAGCGTCCTTGCCGCGTTTTCAAATTCTACGTCAACTCCTTCGAACGCCGTCCTCGCTGTTCGAAAAACCAGTGGGAAAGAGGCGATTGAGGCAGCTAAGACAGCGCCCTGCCATGAAAAAAGGAACGAAAAGCCGGTAACGGTGAGAATGGGGGCCCCGATAGGGCCGTTTTTGCCGAAAAGCACAAGTATGTAATAACCTATGACAGTCGGGGGCAACACCATCGGCAGCGTCAGCAGCGCATCGCAAAGTTGCGCGCCCGAAAAGCGAAGCCGAGCAAAGAAAAAGCCCGCTGCGATCCCTGCCAGTGAAGCGATCACAGTGGCAAATAGCGAGACTTTCAGGGAGATCAATACCGGCGTGTAGTCCATCCTGCAAAATCCATTCTTGTTTGAATGGGCCAAATTTGAATTTGCGGATAAGTAACCGACTATCTTTTTATTTTGCCCGACGAAAGCGACTTCCTGCGGCAAAGCAGATTGGTTTTTTCCCAGCCAGCCTTGGCGTAGAAGGCGTCCGAGGTGGCGTTGTCAATGTCCCATAAAAGCTGCAGCCTTGTAGCGCCATTTCCCCTTGCCCAGCTTTCGACGAATTTAAGCAACATGGAGCCAATACCCTTGCGTCGGTGGCCTGGTGCGACCACAAGGTCCTCGATGATTGCGCTGAGCCCGCCCTCGGCAGTGGAGATGGTCATCTGTCCCGTCACCATTCCGACTAAGGCCTTCCCATTTTCAGCCACCAGGACTATGCGCTCCTCTAGCGCGCTAATCATCATGGTTAGGCCAATTACCAGTTTCTCTCTGTCGAAATCGAAGTCTTTTTCGACGGCGCAAAGGTGGGCCAGAAGCTTTACCATGCAATCTATGTCTTCAGTGGTGGCTGGCCTAACCCTGACGTTCATAACGGTATTCCTGCCTTGTGATTGGTTTTTGCCTGCACGTAATACCGGGTTCCAGAAGCGGAGGACGCCACTTCCAGAACCCGGCCCCGGCCATAATTTCTGTTAAACCGCCCCCAGACCCCTTTCGCCCGTGCGAATGCGGATAACCTCCTTTATCTGGGTGATGAAGATCTTGCCGTCGCCGATGTTTCCCGTCTGCGCGGCGACGAGAATCGCATTGACAACCTCGGTTTCTAGATCATCGGGGATAACTACCTCGACCTTGATTTTCTGTATGAAATCGACCTTGACCTCTGCGCCGCGGTAGGTTTCGGTCTGGCCCTTTTGCCTGCCGAAGCCTTTTACTTCGGTAACGGTCATCCCCTTGATACCCCTTGCGTTTAGCGTCTCCTTCACTTCGTCGAGCTTGAAGGGTTTTATTATCGCTTCAATCTTTACCATTTCGTCTTCTCCAATTTTTGCCTCCCTTTCGGGCGGGGTTTACAGGTTTCAGGATCTTTGCGGGGCGCAATTTTCAAATCCTTGGGTTGGGTTAATACATTAATCGTGCCATCCCTT
>SRXB01000536.1 GCA_009724975.1 bacterium
GGCGAGCCCTTCTGGCCAAGCCCCTGGGGCGACGGCAGGCCCGGCTGGCACATCGAATGCTCGGTGATGAGCCAAAAATACCTCGGCGAAACCCTCGACATCCACGGCGGCGGCAAAGACCTCGTCTTCCCCCACCACGAAAACGAGGTGGCGCAGGCCGAGGCGGTGACCAACAAGCCCTTCGCCAACTACTGGATGCACAACGGCTTCGTCAACATCGACAAAGAGAAGATGTCCAAATCGCTCGGCAACTTCTTCACCATACGCGACGTGCTAAAAGCGGTTAATCCCGAGGTCTTGCGCTTCTTTCTCCTCTCCCACCACTACCGCAGCCCCGTCGACTACTCCGACCAGAGCCTGAAGGACGCCCGCGCGGGCCTTGAAAAGCTTTACAGGTTCATCGAAAAGCTGGAGGGGCGCCTCCCCGCAGCTCCCAAGGCCGCAACCGCCCAAAGCGACGCGGAAAAAGCCCTGGCCGAAGCGCTTGAAGCCTTCAGGGTCGATTTTTGCGCCTCCATGGACGACGATTTCAACGCCGCCGGAGCGATAGGCCACCTGCACAAGTTCGCCAACGCCGCCGGTGGTCTTATCGAAAAGTCCTCGCCTGATTTCGTCGCCGACGTTTACGGCGAACTCAAAAAAATCACCGGCGTTCTCGGCCTTTTCACCCTACCCGCCAAGGAATACTTCGCCCACCAGCAAAGCGAGGCCAAAAGCGCACTAGAAATTTCCCCCGAAGAGATAGATACGCTCGTGGCCGAACGCGCAGAGGCGAAAAAGGCGAAGAATTTCGCCCGCGCCGACGAGATACGAAAGCTCCTTTTGGATAAAAACGTCATCCTTGAGGACGGCCCGCAGGGAACGAGCTGGAAGGTAAAGGCCGACTAGCCCCGAAGGGGGGAACATGGCTGAAAAATTCAGGCTGG
>SRXB01000209.1 GCA_009724975.1 bacterium
AGAAGCTCCGCACCTACCTCGGCATCGGCGCCGAGTAAAAAAAGGGCCGCAAGGCTCGATAGACAATTCACTTATCCGCGAAAAGGGCGTACATTTTGGGTGTACGCCCTTTTCCTTTTATTCTTCAGGGGTTTCATGGCGGAAGGAAACATCTATTTCATAAAGGCGAGGGAATTTTGCCAGCGAAGGCTTCAGACGGCCTTTCCTGGCGAAGCCGTTGACGAAATAGCCCGCCGCATGAGCGCAAGCAACATCTCAAGCGTAATCGTCACCGAGGGGCAAAAGCCGCTCGGTATAATCACCGACCGCGACCTTCGCAACAAAGTCATCAGCGTGGGGGCCAACGCAAAAGAGCTGAAGGCCGTGGACGTAATGAGCTCGCCCCTCATAACCATGGGCGAGGAGGACGAACTTTTCGAGGCGGTCTACAAGATGAGCCGCCACAAGCTTCACCGCATCATCGTCCTGGACAAGGCCGGAAACCTTCTGGGCATCATCGCCGAAACCGACATAATGCGGCTCCAGGCGAACACCCCGCAGTTCCTCATAAAGGAAATCGACCAGGCCGACCGGCCCGAAGAGCTGAAAAAAGTCTTCCACGAGATAACCGGCCTCGTAATCTCCCTTCGCAAAACCGGCGTCAAGACGCCGGACATAGTCCGACTCATCGCCCACATAAACGACGCGCTTTTAATAAAAATAATCAGCCTCCTGACCGAAGAGGAATTCTTCAACCTCCCGCGCCCCTTCTCCTTCGTCGCGCTCGGCAGCGAGGGTCGGATAGAGCAGACCCTAAAGACCGACCAGGACAACGCCATCATCTTCGACGACTCCTTCGGCGAGGCGGAACGAGAGAAAATCAGGAATTTCTCCCTGCGGCTCGTAGATTCCCTCATCGAGATAGGCGTCCCACCCTGTCCTGGCGGCACCATGGCCAAAAATCCCCAGTGGAGAAGGAGCCTCTCGGAGTGGAAGGAGGAGGTGGACCGCTGGATGCGCCTGCCAAGCCCCGACAACATCCTCAACTACTCCATGTTCTCCGACGTGCGCACGGTGTGGGGCGACCCCACCTTCGAGGCGCGAATAAAAGAGCACATAATAAAAAGAGGGAGCGAAAACGCAATCTTCCTCGCCCACATGGCCAAGAACGTAGTGCGTTTCGAGCCTCCGCTGGGCATTTTCGGCAAAATAAAGACGATAAAGGAAGGCCCCCAAAAGGGGATGATAGATATAAAAAGCGGCGGGATATTCCCCATAAGCGACGGCATAAAGTCTCTTGCGCTCGAAGGCGGTTTTCTGACGGGCGGCACTCGCGAAAAGATAGAGCTTCTGAAAAATTCCGGCTCGCTCTCAAGAAACGACGCAACCGACCTTCTGACCACCTTCAATTTTTTTTCCATGCTTCGCCTGCGCACCCAGATAGAGGCGATAGAGGCGGGCCGCGCCCCTACGAACTACATAAACCCCGACGAGCTGGGAAATATCGAGAAAATGAGCCTTAAAATCGGCTTCGAAGCGGTAAAATCCTTCCAAAACCTCCTTAAACTGCGCTTCAGGCTTAATTTCATCTCCGACTGAGCTTTTAGGGGTTGCCAAACTCCGCCTCAGAGGAAAAATCAAGCTGCCGGAATATAAAAAAGACGGGCAGGGAACGATGAAGAGAAAAAAATTAGCATTGATTATCGCGCTGGCTCTCGGCGCGGCTTTTTGGGCTATGAAAATGGCCTCGACAAAGAGCGTCGGGCCCGTCGGCCAGATAAAACTCACCGGAACGATAGAGGCGACCGACGCGGCGGTGAGCTTTCGCGCCCCCGGGCTCATCGCCAGAAGGCTGGTGGGAGAGGGGGACGCGGTTTCGGCGGGCCAGCTCGTCGCCGAGCTCGATTATTCCGAAATCGAGAGGGAAATAGCCCAGAAAAAAGCCGAATTGAGGGCTGCCGAGTCTTTTACGCGCGACCTCAGGGCGGGCGCGAGGGCTGAGGAGATTGGGGCCGCCGAGGCCGAGGTGAAAAACCTCTCGTCGAGGGTGCAGGAGCTTAAAAACGGGGCGCGCCCCGAGGAGATAGAGGCCGCCGCCGCTGCCCTTTCACGCGCCGAGGCTGAACGGTTGCGCCTTGAAAGCGACCAGAAGAGGCAGGAGGAGCTCTTTAAGAAAGAGACTATCTCCGCGCGCGAATTCGACGCCAGCAAAGCCGCCCTGAAGATGGCCCTTGAGAGCGAGCGGCAGGCAAGGGCCGCTCTCGAACTCGCCAAAAAGGGGCCGCGGGAGGAGCAAATAAGCCAGGCCGAGGCCATTTTGGCCGCGAAAAAGGAAAACCTCGCCCTCCTAAAAAAGGGGGCCAGGCCCGACCTAATAAGGCAGGCCGAGGAGAAGGCGCGGGCGGCCTCCGAGAGCCTCGCTCTTTCGGAAAAGCGCAAAACCTACGCGCAAGCCTTTTCCCCCATAGGAGGGGTCGTCCTCTACGAACACCTCGACGCGGGCGAATACGCTCCGGCCGGCGCTCCGGTGGTAACGGTGGGTGACCTTTCGCGGGCGTGGCTTCGAGCCTACATCCAGGAAACCGATCTGGGGCTGGTCAAAATTGGCCAAAAGGCCTTCATTTCAAGCGATTCCTACCCTGGCAGGCTCTTCGAGGGCAAAGTAACCTTCATCTCAGGCCAGGCCGAGTTCACCCCAAAGAACATCCAGACGAAAGAGGAGCGGGTGAAGCTGGTTTACCGGATAAAGGTGGAAATACCCAACCAGTCGATGGAGCTCAAGCCCGGAATGCCCGTCGATGCCTTAATAGAAGGCTCCGGGAGCTAGGGGACGCCATCCTTGGCGGCGATCAGGTGCGAAGGGCTTTGCCGCCGCTTCGGCGAGACTACGGCGGTGGAGGGCCTGACCCTTGAGGTGGGCGCGGGCGAGCTTTTCGGGCTTGTCGGCCCCGATGGCGCGGGCAAGACCACCACCCTTCGCCTTTTGGCCTCGATTATGGAGCCCACCGGCGGCGAGGCTTTCGTCGGGGGGTTCAGCGTTTCCTCCCAGGCCGAGGAGGTCAAGGGTATAATCGGCTACATGAGCCAGCGCTTCGGCCTCTACCCGGACCTTTCGGTAATCGAAAACATCCGCTTTTACGCCGACATCTACTCCATTTCAAAAAAAGAGAGGGAGGAGCGCATACCGCGCCTCCTTGCCTTCTCCAACCTGGCAGAATTCCAGAAAAGACGCGCCGCCGACCTCTCGGGCGGCATGAAGCAAAAGCTGGGGCTTTGCTGCGCCCTCATCCACACCCCTAAGATACTTTTGCTCGACGAGCCAACCAACGGGGTCGACCCCGTCTCCCGCCGCGATTTTTGGCGCATACTGCAAACCCTCCTGCGCGAGGGCGTGACCATCTTTTTGGCCACCTCCTACCTCGACGAAGCCGAGCGGTGCGCCCGCATAGGGCTTATCAGCGGCGGAAAACTCCTGGCGGCTGGAACTCCCGCCGAGGTCAAGGGGCTTTTCGAAGGCGAGATAATCTCGGCGCTGGTTCAAAACCCACGCGAGAGCGTCTTTGCCCTTTCAAAAGAGTGGAAACGGGGCGACGTGTCCATATTCGGCGAGCGCCTTCACCTTTCTTCGGAAGAAAAAGAGTCCTTGGGCGCGGCCAAGGAGGCTATGGGGGCCGCCGGAGTGGAATTTAGCGAAATAGGCGTGGTCGAGCCGACTCTTGAGGACGTTTTTCTCTCCGTGCTCGGCAAAAAGGGGGCGGGTGACTATTGGGCGACCGCCTCCGCGTCAAAAGCAGCCTCGGGGGGCGTCACCGTAGCGGTGGAAAACCTCACCAAACGCTTCGGGGAGTTCACGGCGGTGGACAATGTCTCCTTCGAGGTGCGGGCGGGTGAGATTTTCGGCTTCCTCGGCCCCAACGGCGCGGGAAAATCGACCACCATACGCATGCTCTGCGGCCTCCTATCCCCCACTTCGGGAGGCGGCAGGGTGGCTGGTTTCGAGATTGCCAGCCAGGCGGAACTCATAAAGTCCTCCATCGGCTACATGAGCCAGAAATTCTCCCTCTACGGCGGTTTGACGGTGGAGGAGAACATGGATTTTTTCGCGGGCATCTACGCC
>SRXB01000537.1 GCA_009724975.1 bacterium
TCTTGAGATTTCAGGCGGTCGTGGGCGGTTTTGAGAAGGTGGAACTCGGCGCGGGTGAAGACCTTTTCGAGGAGGAATTCCTGCGTCTCGAACATGGTTTTTTCGCTTTTGATCTCGCCGGAGAAGCAGTCGAGCATGTCGCGGTCGAAGCGGGTCCACTCGTTTTTGTAAAGAAGGGGGTTTCCCGCGCTGACGAGGGCTCTTTTTTGCCCGAAGCGCAGGATGTCGAGGGGGAAGAGGGCGCAGGAGAAGGGTTTGTCGTCGTGGACGAGGCAAATTCCCTCGACGAACGAGGCGCAACGCATCTCGACCTTGCAGCAGAGGTTGCGGCCCATGAAGGGGCGGCACCTTTGGGGGTCGCAGCTCCACAGGCGGACGAGGTCGGGGTCAAGATAGAGGTTTGCGCGCAGTTTCACGAGGGTTGAGAGGAAAAGCTCGGTCTCTTCGCTCTCCTCGATGTCGTAGTAGTAGTCTTCAACGTCCCAGGGCAAGGCTGTCCAATCCTTTTTTAATCAGACGAAGAGGAGGGAGAGGTCGGCGGCCTTCACCGAGTGGGTGAGGGCGCCCGCCGAGATGAAATCCACCCCCGTGGCGGCCACTTCCTTAAGCCTCTCAAGGCTCATGTTGCCGGAGGCCTCCGTCAAGGCTTTGGCGCCCGTCATCTTTACGGCTCTGGCCATGGTCTCGTTGTCCATGTTGTCCAGAAGAATGGCGTCGGCTCCCGCGGCCAGCGCTTCCTCCACCTCGTCCAGATTGGTTACCTCCACCTCTATCTTCATTAGATGGGTGGCCCCTTTTTTAGCGCCCGCGACGGCGCTTTTTATGGAACCGGCGGCGCGTATGTGGTTTTCCTTTATCAGGACGCCGTCATAAAGGCCGAAGCGGTGGTTTTTGGCCCCGCCGACGCGCACCGCG
>SRXB01000538.1 GCA_009724975.1 bacterium
GGGGGGCAGCGGTGGTCGGTTCGGGCGCCGGTGCAGGGGCCGCTTCCTTTTTCGGCATCTCCTGCGGCGCGACGGAGGCGGGTTTAGGGCTTTCCGGCGCCTTTTGCTGCTCATTGAGGACCGGCTCGGGCTCTTGGGGCTTGGCTTCAGCACTCTTTACCGGCGCGGCTGCGTCAATTTTCGCCAGCACCCTCTTGACCGTGAGCCTGGCCGCCCCTTCGTCGTCTATAGACTCGACGCGGGCGCGCATCGCCCTGAGGACCATTACCGCCCTCTCGCGCCTTATGGAGGAATCGTTCTCTATATAACCGCCCATGAGCTCTATTATGTGGTTCAGGTGTTCCTCGGCGGCATTGCGTATCGTGATCTTGTCATCGGTGACGAGGGCCGAAACCTTCTCGGAGAGGGATTTGAGGAAGGCGAGGTGAGAATCCTCCCCGCCTATGGCGCGAGAGTGGAGGGTGACCAGTTCGCGGGCGGCCTTGCTTACCGCCGGGTCCTCCTCTTTTATGGAACTGACTATCGTTGATGCCGCCTCATCGGGCGCTATTCCCATCAGCTCGCGTGGAGGCTTTATCGAAAAGGCGCTCTGGGAGATGAAAAGAGCTAAAAAGAGGGCCACACAGAGTGTGAAAGCTACTTTTGCCTTGGGAAATGTCATTTTCATCGTCATTCGCCCTAAATGAACCGCCCCGCATCGGCGGGTGAGGCGTTACGGCTGGTCTGCGGCAGATATTCAGGATCCAGCAGTTGGGCTATCCTGGCCATCACCAGATCGGCGACCCCCTGAAACCTCTCCATGTATTTCATCTCGGCCTCGGGGGTGAAGGGGGCGAAATCCTCCTCTATCCAGAAGGGTTTCAGCTCTTCCCAGGTAATCGGCGTTCCGAACCTGTAAACCACCCTCTCTTTT
>SRXB01000210.1 GCA_009724975.1 bacterium
GGACCTCGCCCCCTCGTTAACCGCCGACACCTTCGCCGCCGTTTCCGAGATGACCCTCCCCCTTTTGGCGGAACTTGAAAGGCTCGACCCCTTCGGCTACGGCAACCCCTCGCCGGTAATCCTAATGGAAAACCTCCTCGTGACGGAGGCGGGCTACATGGGAGAAGGCGGCAAACACCTTAGACTTCGCCTTTCAGGCGCGGAGAGATCTATAGAGTGCGTGCTTTGGGAACGCGCCCAGGAGATAGAGGGGATACAGCAGGGAATTTTGGTGGACGTTATAGGCGCGCCGAGGGCCAGAACCAGAAACGGCAGGACCTACGTGCAGTTCCAGGCCGCCGACATTAGAATTTCCGGCCAAAAGCCCTAAAAGATCAAGCCGTCGTTATCTCGAATTCGGGCGGGTCCATTATGGCCCGCTTCACCGCGCACTGATCCATCGCTCTCAAGATCGCCTGCTCGTATTTTTGCGGGAAATTCTCCGGCAATTTAAGCTCTATGCGGACCTTTTCCAGCTTGTGGCTCTCTGAATTGGTGTCAAAAGCGCTCACCAGCTCCATCCCGTCGGTTGAAATCCCCCTTTGCTGGCAGAAACGAAGGGCGAAAAAACCCGCGCAGGTCGCAAGGGAGGCGATAAAGAGCAAAAACGGCGACGGGGCCGAATTATCCCCGCCAGAAGAGGTGGGCTGGTCGGTGTGAACCACGAAACTGCCTATCGCGGCGTTCACCGCTAACCCGCCCGGGAAAGAAACTTTCATTACCATGCGATTCCCCCTTTCCGCTGTTTCATCGACCATAATAATCTACCCCCTAAAACCAGATATTCCACCTTTTTTTGCTACGGACGCCAAAGAGTGAGGCTGGCCCGACTAAAATTTCCCTGAAAAATTTTATCCCCTTCCCTAAGCGGCGACGAGGGGTATTATCGACTTGTCACGCGTCCCGCTTCAACGGATGGAAAAGTCTTGGAATCCAAAATCACCCTCGCCGTAAGCTCCTGCCTTCTTGGCGAAAAGGTGCGTTACGACGGCGGCTCCAAACTCGACCCCTACCTTGTCCACACCCTCTCCAAATGGGCGCGCTACGTGCCGGTCTGCCCCGAGACGGGCGCGGGGATGCCAGTCCCGCGGGAACCCGTCGACCTTTGGGGCGATACCTCTTCCCCAAGGGCCGTGGGCAGGGAAAGCGGGGCCGATTACACACGCGTATGGCGCGAATATGCCAAAAAAAAGGCCCTTGAGCTTGAGGGCGAGGACCTTTGGGGGATGGTCCTGAAAGCGCGTTCACCCTCCTGCGGCGTAAAGACCGACATTAAAAGCGGTTGCGGGCAATTACGAAAATCCGGCCAGGGAATTTTCGTCGATGAAATCTCCAGAAAGCTTCCCTTTGTCCCCATTGAAAGCGAGGAGGGCCTTTACGACAGCGCCCGGCGCGAAAATTTCATCGTAAGGGTCTTTGCGTCGAGAAGGCTAAAGTCCCTCATGGAGGAGGAGCGCACCCGCGCAAGGCTGGTGGATTTCCACACCAGGGAAAAATTGCTTTTGATGGCGCACTCACCGGAAGGGCAGAAGGTTTTGGGCAAAATCGTAGCCCGCCCCTCCCATGAATCCATAGAATCGGTCTACGAAAACTACCGCGAGGAGTTCCTCAAAGCCCTCGCCCACCACTCCACCCGCGCAAAAAACTGCAACGTCTTGCACCACGCCGCCGGATATTTCAAAAAAGTGCTGGACGAGCGCGTCAAGAGCGAGCTTTTGGAGTCCATTGAGGATTACCGCGCAGGACTTGCGCCCCTCATCGTGCCAGTGACACTCTTAAAGCACATGAACCGCCGCTGGCGCCACCCCTGGCTCGGCTCCCAGAGCTATCTCAACCCCCACCCGCTCGAACTTCGCCTGAAGTGCCTCGCCTGAACTGAAATAAGGGCAAAAAAATGGGGCGTCTTTTGACGCCCCGCAAGAGGGGAGGAAAGTGGTGTGCCATTTTCTCGCGGTGACCCTTGGGCCTGCCGCGCGTTTCGGGATGGCTCCCGAAATTTCTCTTCTTTTTAGGCTTCGTACCTTTCGGCCTTAAGCGCCCTAGCCAGACTGGCAAGCGCCTTGCGCTCAATCTGCCTCACCCTTTCGCGGGTGATTCCAAGCTCTTCGCCGATCTCTTTTAAGGTCATCTCGTCGTGGTCGCCCATGCCAAAGCGCATCTGCAAAACCTGCCTCTCGCGCTCCTCAAGGGTCACAAGAATCTTATCCACAAGCTCGCTCTGCTCGCCCAGGTAGATGTCGCCGAAGGGATCGGGCGCGTCGGGGTCGGAGATAGTCTCCTGAACGCTTATGTCGCCGTCCAGGTCTATGGCGCTGTCAAGAGAACAGATCGACTGGCGAACCCACCTTAGCTTGGCCACGTAGCCGGGCTTCATCCCCGATTCCACCGCTATCTCGTCGTCAGTGGGCTCCCTGCCCAGCGCGGTCTCCAGCTTTTTGTGGACGCGGGTCACCTTGTCGAGGTGCTCAAGCACGTGCACCGGAACGCGGATTGTGGAAGTCTGTTTGTGGAGCGCCCTCTCTATCGCCTGGCGAATCCACCAGGCTCCGTAGGTGGAGAAGCGGCAATCCTTCTCGGAGCGGAAGCGCTCGACGCCGCGCATAAGGCCGATGTTACCTTCCTCGATAAGGTCCAGAAAACTAAGGCCCCTGTTTACGTAAGCCTTTGCAATCTTCACCACGAGGCGCAGGTTGGCCTTTATCATCCGCTCCCTGGCGCCGATGTCGCCCCTTGAGATGAGGTCGGAGAGCTCTTTCTCCTCGTCGGCGGTGAGAAGCGGGGTCTTTCTTACCTCGCGCAGATACGCGGCTATGAGGTTTTGCTCGCTTTGCGCCCAAACTTCTCTTTCGCCTTTTTCCACCGATACGGCCTGGGAGAACATCGTCATCTCCTTCTGCCCGCTAGAGCCTCTCGAACTAATTAATACCTTTTTGGTTCCGTATGACCTCACAATAACCCTGAATTATGACCTTGTCAATCCCATTTAGAAAATATTTTATCTTTTCTTTTTCTGTGGTCTTTGCCCGCCCTTAATTCACGCACTGAATTACTTGTGGTTTATTTGATGCGCCGAAGTTGTGCACGGATACGTTTTTTTGCTACCCTGCCCTTTGGATAATCCAAATGGAGGTAAAGATGGCCAGATTCGCTTCCCACCGCCAGTCGCCCCTTGCCGAGGCGGATTACGTGATAGTGCCCCTTCCCTACGACGGCTCCGCCTCTTACCTGAAAGGGACGGCCAACGCGCCAGAGCTTATTCTGGAGGCCTCGGAGCAGCTTGAAGATATGGAGGAGGAGACCGGCCAACTCGTCAGCGCACTGAAGATTCACGCCCTTGATCCGGTAAAGCCCGCCACCCCCCTCCAACCGCCCGACGAATATCTGGCGCTAATAAGGAAGGCCTTGGAGGCTCTCCCGAAGGGGGCCGTGACTATTGGGGTAGGGGGGGAGCACTCGGTGACGGTGCCGCTGGCCGAGAGGGCGCTCGCAAAGGGCGGAACTTTCGTGGTGATAGACGCCCACCCCGACCTTAGGGGCGAGTACCTGGGCTCTTGCGTGAGCCACGCCTGCGCCTCAAGAAGGGTCCACTCCCTAGGGGCCGAGTTGATACAGATTGGGCTGGGGACCCTCTCGCCGGAGGAGGCCGAGTTTCTTAAGGCTGCCGTAGGGATAAGGCAGTACTGGTCTTATGCGCTGGAAGCCGAAGGCGTTTTCGCCGAGCTGATCCAAAGGCTCGGCTCCATCGAGGGCGACGTTTACCTCTCCATAGATTGCGACGGACTCGACCTCTCTTACATGCCGGGGGTGGGCACACCTATTCCCGGGGGACTTTCCTGGGCGAGGCTGATGGCGGTAATGCGCGCGCTGACACGCAACGGGTCGGCGAGAATAACCGGTTTTGACGTGGTGGAGGCGATGCCGCTTGGCGGCAGCGTGATAACCGAGTTTTCCGCCGCCAAAATCATACAGAAATTTCTTGCCTTCAACAGGCTAGGGGATGTCAAGCGCGGGGGG
>SRXB01000211.1 GCA_009724975.1 bacterium
CTGGTGGGCCACGGCGGGGATGGCTGGCATAGCCTTCTCCTCCGGCAAGGGGATTTTGGCTCCATTCACCTTTTTCGCTGGCCACATCCTCGGGGACCTCGCCTGGTACGCCTTCGTCTCGGCCCTCGTCGCCTACGGCAGGAAATTTTTGACCGACGGGCGCTACCGGATGCTGGCGGGGGCTATGGCGGCGGTACTTCTTCTCTTCGGTGGTCTATTTTTCCTTTGGGGAGCCAAAAACCTCGTCGCTTAACCTTCGCGGCGGGAAAATATCCTTCGTGGGCCTCTTCGCAAGCCCAAGGCCAATCTGCCTCTCGATAAGCTCAAGCACGGCCCGCTCGCCCTCCGCCCCCAGATCGCGCGAGAACTCGTTTACGTAAAGGGCTATGTGGCTCTTTATGACCTCCGGCTCCATCTCCTGGGCGTTCCCCGCTATGTAGCGCGCGGTTTCGGAGGGGTTTTCCAGCGCCCAGTCGTGGCTCTTGCGCAAAAGCCCCTCGACGTCGGCGGGGTCGACGCCAGAAAGCCCCCTTTTGAGGAGGATGCACCCCAGCGGAATAGGCAGGGAGGTTTCACCCTCCCACCATTGCCCCAAATCCTCAACCGCGTGAAGGCCCCTCTCCCGATAGGTGAAGCGCCCCTCGTGGATGATAACGCCGGAAGCTAAATCGCCTGCCGCCACGCGCCCCATCACCTCGGAGAAGACCATCGCCTCCCCAAGGGGCGGTTTGCCGAGCCTTAAGGTGAGCAAAAGGTGAGCGGTGGTGTTGAGGCCGGGGTGGGCGATGGGTAGATTAGCCAATTCCTCGGCACCCCGCTCGCCCTTCGTTACCCACAGCGGCCCGCAGCCGCGCCCAAGCGCCCCGCCGGAGCGAAGGCACCAGTAAGAATCCGCCACCCTGCCCAAAATCGCGTAACTTGCCTTTGTCAGCTCAAGCTCGGCGCAAAGGGCCTTTTGGTTTAGCGCCTCCACATCTAAGAGCACCGGCTCGAACTTCAGCCCTAGGGTGTCGATGCGGTTGTGGACGAGGGCGTAAAACTGCACCGTATCGTTGGGGCAGGGCGAAAAGCCAAAGCGCAGGGTGGTCATTGGGCCTCTTTCCCCAGGTTTTCGATGAAGGCCAGCGCGCTCTCCCCCACGGCGTTTATCGCTTCTTTTATCCTCCAGGAGCCGATATCCCTTGGCCCGCAGATGTTTGATATCCCCCTGGCCTCGGCGAAGGGTATCCCCGCTATCAGGGCCACCTGAGCCACTGCGGCCCCCTCCATGTTCTCGCAGATTGCGCCGAAACGGTCCTCAAGGGCGTTGGCGCGGGCCAAAGTGGCGGTTACGGTAGACGAGGTGACGAAGGCACCCTCGCAGGTGTCGGCGAAATCGCCCGCCACGGCGGAAAACTCCCTCGCGTGGGGTAGCGAAACGGGAAAGGACTCGTGAAGCTCGCTGCCCTCGTGGATTAGGCGGGGAACCGAGAGCCTGCCCCTGTCCTCCGGCGAAGGAGTCTCAACCCCCCAGTCCGCGTCGTACTCGGCGGTGGCCACCGCCACGTCGCCCTCCACAAGGCCGCTTGAGCGATACGCCCCGCCTATGCCTACGCACAAAATCAGCGAAGGGCGGGCGACCGCCAGAATCTTGCCGAGCATGTAAGAGGAGTTGGCGACCCCCGGGCCGGAAACCGCGAAAAGGGTCCTCGCCCCGCCGATGGTCATATCCTTTACACCCTCGACATCGCCGGCCCAGGAAAGCTCGCCCCTCGTGGCGGCCACCACGAGAGCGTCGAAATGTCTTTGAGAATGGGACCTTGTCATCGCTTTCAGCCTCCTTTGCCTAAGCGGCGAAACAGGGGCTTTGGAAAATCGCCTTTTTAAAAGCATAACACGCACCAAAGGAGCGCTTCAAAGGCTATAAGCTGGAAAATGCGGCGCAAAAAGTTTATCATCGTCGCCATGTCCGATTCGATAAGAGAGCGACTGGAAGACGAGGAGGAGGTAAAACTCCATCCAAGGGCCGCCCGTTCCCGAAATTCGGCTGGAAGAGACCGCCCCGAGGAGCCCTGCCCCATCAGGCTCGCCTACCAGGTCGACCGCGACCGCATACTCCACTCAAAGTCCTTTCGAAGACTCAGCCAGAAAACGCAGGTCTTCCTCGCCCCCGCTGGCGACCATTACCGCACCCGCCTCACCCACACCCTTGAGGTGAGCCAGATAGCCCGCACCATCTCCCGCGCCATGGGGCTTAACGAAAACCTCACAGAGGCGGTAGCCCTGGCCCACGATCTGGGCCACACCCCCTTCGGCCACGCGGGCGAAAACGTCCTCAACGAACTCTCCCCCAAAGGCTTCCACCACGCCACCCAGTCCCTTCGCGTCGTCGAAATACTCGAACGCGGCGGCGCCGGACTGAACCTGACCCGCGAAGTCCGCGACGGAATAGTGGGCCACTCCAAGGGCAAGGGAAAGATAATGGGGAACCTCACCACCCTCGAAGCCTCGGTGGTGAGGGTCGCCGACCTCATAGCCTACCTCAACCACGACCTCGACGACGCCCTGCGCGCCGGAGTGGTAAGCCTCCACGACGTACCCGAAAGGGTGGTGAAAAATCTCGGCTCGACCCACGGCTCCCGAATATCGGCCATAGTGAGCGACGTCATCGGCCAAAGCCTCGCCATAAACCTCGAAAACATCGAAATAAGCCCCCAAATGAACGATATTCTGGTGGAATTCAGGGCTTTCCTGTATGATCGCGTCTACGACAACCCGCAGGTTCACGGCGACTTCATAAAAGCCATAAAGGTTATGCGCGAGCTCTACGAATACTACCGGCAGAGCCCCGAAAACCTGCCCGACGACGCCAAATACGACGCGCCGCCGGAGGTGCGCATAACCGACTTCATCGCGGGCATGACCGATCGCTTCGCCCTTACCCTGTACGAATCGATTTTCATGCCAAAACCATGGAAAGTGTTGTAAATTAACGGGCTAAAAATCACCTCCCGCCGCCAAAGAGGCCGCACAGGAGAGCAGAAAATGGCCAAGAGCCTTTTAATAATCGACGCCGAAGGCAAATACGCGGAAATAGCCTCAGTGGCGCTAAAAGCCTCCGGCTGGACTACGGCCACGGTCTTATCGCTTCCGGCGGCGCTCTCGCGCATCGGCGAGATGATGCCCGACGCCCTCCTTTGCCCCGCCGACCTTGAAGGAATGAGCGAAAGGCAACTGGCCGCCGCCATCCGCGACCGAAAAGGCTGCTCGCGCCTTCCCGTCATTCTCGTCGGCTCAAAAACCTACGCAGGTCCCAACTTCTTCGCCACCCCCGCCCCTCTTTCGGCGACCGCCCTCACCCTTCTCATGCAGAAAATCGAGGCGAGAAAACCATTAGCCGAAGAGCTGGCCTTTGACTCCTTCGACAGCGCCTTCGACAGCATAATGGGCGGCGTGAAACCCAAGGGCGAAGAGCCGAAGCCAGGGGACGAAGGCAAGAAGACGAAGGGCAAGATAGATATCCGGCTCGACCAGCCCGCCCACCAGCCTCAAGATTCCGGCGAGCCCTCTCCCGACCAGCCGGAGGGCAAAAAAGAGCCACCGCCGGAGCCCAAGGAAGCGCCGAAAGCCAAAACGGCGGCCTCGTTCGCCAAAGGGATACTCAAACTCCTTGAGTCCTGGATAATCGGCGACAAGTCCCTGCCGCTGGAAGGCGAATCCTACCGCCTCGAAAAAGAGCCCGCCGCCGAGCCGCCTAAACCGGCCGCGCCCCCCAAATTCGGCCTTGCGACTCCCGCCGCCGAGGTGGTTGCCGCCACGGCTGCCGTTGCGATGGCGGAAAAAGAGGAAGAGGCGAAAGCAGAGAGGCCCAAAAGCGCAAAGGAACTTGAAGCCATTTTCAAATCGCTCTTGGAGGAAGAATCCGAAGCGGTAGAGGTGGCAGAACTTGACTTCGGCGAAGAGGAAGAGCACGGCCAGGACGCGCTTCTAAAGGCTATAGAGGATCACGGAACCCCCGTCGAGCTTCCGGCTGAAGAACCCGCCGCCGCAGTAGAAGAGCCCTCTGAGCCCGC
>SRXB01000539.1 GCA_009724975.1 bacterium
GTGCCGGTCATCCCCTCTTTATGGCATTTGAAACAAAAGGCCCTTCTGGCGGAGAAAAACGGGTCGCCGTTGCGAAGGTAGCTTGCGGCTTTGTTGCCCCCGTGTATCTTGTGGCAGGTTTTGCAGACCATGTTGCCGTCCTTGTCAAGCGGCAGGGAGGCCGGAACGGCCATGGTCGGCTTTATTCCGAGTGGATGGGGGTTTATGCCTTTGTCGTGGCACTGGTCGCAGTCAAGGGTGTAGTTGGTGAAGTGGCATTTGACGCACTCCATCTTTTCGTGGAAGCCGCCCGCGGGGAGCGGCTCCTGCGTGGCCGCGAGGGCGACTCCGGCCAGAATCAGCGCTAAGATCAAAGCGGCGTTCTTTTTCATGGCTTTTTCTGCAAAAGGTCCATGATTCGTATTATCTCGGCCCGCGTCGGATCGTTCGGGACCTTTGAGAACCTCGACGCGTTGGCCCCCAGCACCTCAAGCGCGCCCTTGAGCTCTCCCTGGCGCTCAAGGATGCGCGCCATTTCCAGCCTCACGCCGTAGGTGATGGGGTCTTCCGGGTTTTCCGCCACTATGGACTGGTAATAATCAAGGGCCTCGCCGTCCCTGCCCATGTCGCGCAGGATATCGCCCTTGAGGCGAAGCGCGGGAAGGTAGCTGGTGGCTATTATAAGAAGGTTGTCCACCTGCTTTAGCGCCGCCTCGTAGTTGCCCAGCCGGTGGGAGAGCATCGCCTGCTCCACCGCGTTCATGCGAAGGAAGACGCCGCGCAGGTTGACCCTCGGGGCCATGTAGTCGGGGTTGGCGGCCATCGCCTTCTTGAAGGAATCGGCGGCCTTCTCGTATTGGTCTATGCGAAAAAGAGCCACTCCCCGCGCGTTGTAGACCTTCTCCATCTCGTAGTAATCAGGAGAGGTCTC
>SRXB01000212.1 GCA_009724975.1 bacterium
GAGGAGTTTCGCCTGCCTTTTTTCCTCCACCGCTTTCTCCCCTTCGTTTCCCTCGGCGACCTGAAAACACCGTGGAAAAACGAGCCGGTTCCGCAGGAGCTGTACAAATAGATGGCGGGCAAGAACACCGGAAGGATTCTGACCCCCAAGCGCGTGGGCATAGCTGCCCTCATACTCACGTGGCTGATGCTTACCTTCGTGCAGTGGCGCATGCTGGGAAGCGGCATAGGCGGCTCACCCATAGAGACCGCCATCGCCTTTAGCCTGATAAACCTCAACATAGTCATACTGCTGGTCCTCATATTCCTCACCCTTCGCAACATCGCCAAACTCATCGTCGAGCGCAAGCGTGGGGTTTTGGGCGCGCACCTCAAAACCAAGCTGGTTTTGGCCTTCCTCTCCACAACCGTCATCCCAACCACCCTCCTCTTCGTCGCCAGCGCGAGCTTCCTTTCGCTCAGCGTCGACAGGTGGTTCTCGGAAAAGGTCGACCAGGCCCTGAAAAACGCCATCGAGGTCGCCCGCACCTACTACGGCAGCGAGGAAAAGCAGGTCCTTTGGGCGGGGCGGGCGCTTGGCAACATAATCGAGGAATCGCCCCCCGTTTCCACCGCAAAAGGCGCTTCCGACCTCCTTCTTGGGGAGATGAAATCCCTCGGCATCGACCACGCCTCCTTGCTCTTCCCCCGTGGCGGCAGCATAAGCGTCGCGGTGGAAAAGAGCGCGGCCGCGCCCGAGGTGGACCGCCAAAGCCCCGAGGCGAGGGCGGTTTTCTCGGAGGGGAAGGCTGGGGCGGTGATCGTGCAGGCCGAAGAGGGCAACTTCCTGCGCGCCTTCACTCCGGTATTGAAGGAAGGGCGCGTGGAGGCGGCCCTCGTCGCCGACCGCTACATGCCGATGTGGACCCTGCGCAGGCTTGAGGAGATACGAAAGGGGTTCGAGGAGTACAAACAGACCGAAATCCTCAAAAAACCCATCAAAAGCAGCTACATCTTCCCACTACTTTTCGTCTCGATACTGATAACCTTCGCGGCGATATGGTTCGGCTTTTACCTGGCCCGCACCATAACCGAGCCGATAGAGGCCCTTGCCGACGCGACCCACCGCGTCGCGGCTGGCGACCTCGACTTTGAATTGAAAGCCGCCACCGGCGACGAGATGGGCAAGCTAGTGCGCGCCTTCAACCAGATGACCGGCGACCTTCGCCAGTCGCGGGCGCACGTAGAGGCCGCTCAGGAGACCCTTAAAAGCGCCAACACCGAGCTGGAATCCCGCCGCATCCACATGGAGGCGGTCCTTGGCCGCATAACGGCCGGAGTAGTGGGGACCGACCCCTCCGGCGTAATAACCACCATAAATCCCGCCGCCGCAAAGCTCCTTGGCCTCAAGGGTGAGACGATAGGCCATTCCTACAAAAACGTTCTCTCGCCCGAGATTGCGCGGAGCATGGAGGCCATCGTCGCGCAAAAGAAAAAAGAAAGGGTCGACACCGTAGAGGAGCAGATGGAAATTCCGGGCGAGCAGTTCGCCCACACCGTCATGGTCCACATAACCACCCTCAGGGGCGAAGATGGCGGGATTATGGGCTACGTGGCGGTTTTGAACGACCTCACCGACGTGGTTCGCGCCCAAAGGGCCCGCGCCTGGCGCGAAGTGGCCCGAAGGGTCGCCCACGAGATAAAAAATCCCCTCACACCTATACAGCTCTCGGCCCAAAGGCTCCGCCGCCGCTACGCCGACCTCCTGGAAACCGGCGACGGCGAGGTTTTGGACGAATCGACCCGCACCATCATCGCGCAGGTTGACGGTCTAAAATACATGGTCAACGAATTCTCGCGCTTCGCCAAGCTCCCCGAGTCGCGTCCGGCCCCGGCGCAGTTCAACCCCGTAGTCGAGGAGGTCGCGGGCCTTTACCGTACTCCCCACCCCGACATACTCTTCGATCTCTCGCTGGCTCCGGCCCTTCCGACGGTGGAAATCGACGTCGAGCAGGTAAAGCGCGTAATCGTCAACCTCATGGACAACGCCGTGAGCGCGATGGAGGGGCTGGCCGAAAAGCGCATAGAGTTGGTGACCGAGCACGACCCCGAACGTCAGGTGGTGCGCCTCGTCGTCGCCGACAGCGGCCACGGCCTAACCGCCTCCGCCAAGGAAAAGCTCTTCGAGCCCTACTTCTCGACGAAAAAATCCGGCACCGGCCTTGGGCTGGCCATCGTAAAGTCGATAATGGAAGACCACCACGGGTACATCCGGGCCGTCGACAACAAACCGCGCGGAACCCGCTTCATAATGGAATTCCCCCTTCCCGGAGCAGACGCATGAACCGAAGAATACTCGTTGTGGACGATGAAGAGGCGATACGCCAGAGCCTTTTGGGGATTTTGAAGGACGAGAAATACGACGTCTCGCTCGCCGCCAGCGGCGAAGAGGGGCTTGAAAAGGTAGAGGAGGACGACCCAGACCTTATTTTGCTCGACGTCTGGCTCCCGGGAATCGACGGCCTTGAGACCCTCCAGCGCATCAAGGAGAAATGGCCCGCCATCCCGGTCGTCATAATGAGCGGTCACGGCAACATCGAAACGGCGGTAAAGGCAACCAAGCTGGGAGCCTACGACTTCGTCGAAAAGCCGATAAACCTCGACAAAATCCTCATAGAGATTGAAAACGCCCTCGGCCTCTCGCGCCTCCAGCAGGAAAACGCCCTTTTGCGCGACACCCAAAAGCGGGGCCGCGAAATGATAGGCGAAAGCCCCGCGATGAAAGAGCTAAAAGAGCAGATACGCATCATCGCCCCCACCCGCGCCTCCATACTCATCACCGGCGAAAACGGCACCGGCAAAGAGCTGGTCGCCCAATACATCCACGCCCTCTCCGACCGCGCCGAAGGCCCCTTCGTGGAGGTCAACTGCGCCGCCATACCCGAAACACTCATCGAAAGCGAACTTTTCGGCCACGAAAAAGGCGCCTTCACCGGCGCGGCCCAAAGAAGGCGCGGAAAATTCGACCTCGCCGACAAGGGAACACTCTTTCTTGACGAAATAGGCGACATGAGCTTCGGCACCCAGGCCAAGATTCTGCGCGTGCTGCAGGAAATGCGCTACGAGCGCGTGGGCGGCGCGAGAACCTACGAGGTGGACGTGCGCGTCATCGCCGCCACAAACAAAGACCTCGAAAACGAGATAAAAGAAGGGCGCTTCCGCGAAGACCTCTACTACCGCCTCAACGTAATACCCGTACAGCTCCCGCCCCTGCGCGAACGCACCGAAGACATAGGGCGGCTGGCCGACCACTTCCTTTCGCGGGCGGGCGCCGAATACGGCTTCGAGCCCCAAAAACTCTCCGACGAAGTGGTTAAGGCCCTTTGCGAGCACGAATGGCCCGGCAACGTGCGCGAACTGAAAAACATCATCGAGCGCGTGGCCATTTTGACACGCGGGACGAAGATAACTGTCGACCACCTGCCCCCCGCCATCCGTTCGAGCGCCTCGGCGGCGCAAAACTGGTTCTCCTACAAAGAGGCCAACCTCAAGGATGCCCGCCGCGAGTTCGAGCGCCGCTACATACTGGAACAGCTTGAGCGCAACGGCTGGAACGTGACGCAGACCGCCGACAAGGCCGGCATGGACCGCTCGGGCCTTTACAAGAAGATGAAGGAGTTGGGGATAGAGATCGGGGAGGAGTGAGGGGGATATTTTTATTTTAGAATGAAGACGAGTGTGGAGAGATGGAAGAAAACATAAAAGATACAAGCGATATTGAAAATGAACTTGGGAACCCTGTCTTCATAGGCTTAGACGACAAGGCTGAGAAACTCAAAAGAAATTTAATGTTAGTTAGTTTTTGTGCCGTTTTTACTGTTCTGGGAGGCCTTAAAATAGATTCGCAATCTTCATTTTTCGGCTTAAAATTTGAAGGGATAGAAAACAGTTTATTGTATAAATGGCTGCTTATTGTTATTTTGTACATGTTATTTCATTATTCATGGGTATTGTTGGATAGCTTTGCAGAATGGCGACTTAGGATAACTGGCACAAGGCTGGCA
>SRXB01000540.1 GCA_009724975.1 bacterium
AAAAAGATCGCCACAGAGGCCCTTGTCGCGGCGCTGGCCATTCTCTTCGCCCTCTCCGCTGCCCGCCTCTCCCACTGGAGAAACGGCGTGGCGCTCTTTGAGGAGAACGCCAGACTCACCGGAGGGGACGCTTTCTCCGAGAGAAACCTCGCAAGCGCCTACATCGCCGCCGGAGAATTCTCAAAGGCGCGCGAACACCTTGAAAAATCCCTCGCCAAAGAGCCGATGCACCCGCACTCGAACCACTACATGGGCACTTTGCTTTACAACGAAAAACGCTACGCGGAAGCGATAGCCTACAACCTGAAAGCCCTTGAGGTTTCGCCAGACCTTCTGGACGCCCACTACAACATCGCCCTTTGCGCCGTGGAATTCGGCAACAAGGCCTTCGCGCTGGAGCACCTCGGCCAGGCGGTGAAAAAAGACCCCGCCTTTTGGGAGTCGCTCCTCTTTTACGGCCAAATTTTGAGGGAAGAGGGCAGATACGGCGAAGCGAAGGAAGCGCTTGAAAAGGCGGCGCGAGTGGCGCCCTGGTCGGTCCAGGTGGCCGCTGAACTGAAAATGGCCGAAGATGGACTGGCACGGGAGGGCGCAAGATGAAGTACCTCCAGCGAATACCGGCGCTCCGCCTCGGGCTGGCTCTGGGGGCGCTCGTCTTCCTCGCCTACCTGCCAACGGTAGGCTACGATTTTTGCATAATCGACGATTCCCAATACGTAAGGGACAATCCCCTCATAAAAGACGGAATCAACCTCGAAGCGCTCGCGGGAGCCTTCAAGGTGCGGGCGGGATACTGGATACCAGTCACCTGGCTCTCGCTCATGGCCGATTCCCTTTACTCAGGCATCAAGCCTTGGGGCTACCACCTTACCAACGCCCTTTTGCATGCGGCAAACGCCCTCCTCCT
>SRXB01000213.1 GCA_009724975.1 bacterium
TCACCGGCAGCTTCGAGCCGCACTACCTCGAACTGCCCCGCGAGCTTTTGATCCTCTCCATGAAGACCCACCAGAAGTACTTCGCCGTGACCGACGGCGAGGGCAAACTCCTAAACCACTTCGTAACCGTCTCCAACACCGCCGCCCGCGACCTTTCCGTGGTGGCGAGGGGCAACGAGAGGGTCCTTAGGGCTCGCCTCTCCGACGCCAGCTTCTTCTTCGTCGAAGACCAGAAAATCAGCCTTGAGGAGCACGCCGAGGAGCTTAAGCGCGTGGTCTTCCAGTCAAAGCTCGGCACAAGCTGGGAGAAGATGGAGCGCTTTCGCGCCATCGCCGGGGAGCTGGCCCAAAAGCTCTGCCCCGCCTCGGCCCCCACGGTCGACCGCATAGCCCACCTTTGCAAGGCCGACCTCTGCACCAAGATGGTTTATGAATTCCCCGAACTGCAAGGCATAGTGGGCAGGCAATACGCCCTTCGCGCCGGAGTCCCCGCCCTCGTGGCCGACTCCATACGCGACCACTACCTCCCCGTCCAGGCGGGCGGCGACCTTCCCCCCTCCGCCGAGGCCGACTGCGTATCCATCGCCGACAAGATCGACACCATAGCCGGCTGCTTCGGCGTGGGGCTCATCCCCTCCGGCAGCGCCGACCCCTACGCCCTGCGCCGCCAGACCATCGGCATCCTGCGCATAATCACCGAAAAGGGCTACCGCCTCTCGCTGGACTGGCTCATCGACTCGGCCCTCGAAAAACTGGCTCCGAAACTCACACGCCCCCGCGAGGAGGTGCGCCGCGACTTGCGCGACTTCGTTCGCGGCAGGCTTGAGGTAATCCTTACCGAAGCGGGCTACGCCCCCGACATCGTCTCAGCCGTCCTGGAGGCGGGCTTCGACGACGCGGTCGACGCCAGGGCACGCGTAGCCGCAATAGAGGCTTTCAAGGCGGGCGGCAACTTCGCCGACCTCGCGGGCGCCTTCAAGCGCGCCGCCAACATACTAAAAAAAGTCGGCTCCGCCGGAGTAGTGGACGAAAAACTCTTCAAAGAAAAGGCCGAGGCCGACCTCTGGAAGGCCTACAACGAAGTGCACGCCAGCATGGACGACGCCATAGCGGCGGGCGACTACGCGGGGCTCTTCGCCCAGGCCGCACGCCTGCGCGTCTTCGTTGACGCCTTCTTCGACGGCGTAATGGTCATGGCCGAGGACGAGGCCCTGAAAAACAACCGCGTCGCCCTTTTGGCCAACATAACCGCCATCTTCGCCAAGGTGGCCGATTTCACGAAAATAGCTGGCGCGTAAAGGCATACGCCCTTCGCGCTCATTGATGATTTAAATTTTCCCAAGGAGAATGAATCCTATGTCCAAATCTGTTTACACATTCGGGGCCGGAGCGGCGGAAGGCAACGCCGAGATGAAGGAACTTCTCGGCGGCAAGGGAGCCAACCTCGCCGAGATGTGCCACATCGGCGTACCCGTTCCCGCCGGTTTCACCATCACCACCGAGGTATGCACCCACTTCATGAAAAACGGCCGCTACCCCGACAGCCTCCAGTCCGAAGTTCAGGCGGCGGTCAAATACATGGGCGAGGTGATGGGCGCGACCTTCAACGACCCCGCAAACCCCCTCCTCGCCTCGGTCCGCTCCGGCGCGAGAAGCTCTATGCCGGGGATGATGGAGACGGTCCTTAACGTCGGCCTCTCATCGGCAACGATCCCTGGCCTCGTCGCCAAGACCCAAAACCCCCGCTTCGTCTACGACGCCTACCGCCGCCTCATCATGATGTACTCCGATGTCGTCATGGAAAAGGCCGCCGGCCTTGAGCCGGAAGAGGGCAAGGGGATACGCCTCCAGCTTGAGCACATGATGGAGGCCCTTAAAAAGGAGAAGGGCTACAAGCTCGACTCCGACATAGCCGCCGACGACCTCAAAACCCTCTGCGAACGGTTCAAGGCCAAGGTCGCCGAGGTAATCGGCAAGCCCTTCCCCGACGACGGCTGGGAACAGCTCTGGGGCGCGGTCGGCGCGGTCTTCACCTCATGGAACGGCAAGCGCGCCGTAAGCTACCGCCGCATTGAGAACATTCCGGACGAGTGGGGAACCGCCGTGAACGTGCAGGCGATGGTCTTCGGCAACATGGGAGACTCCTCCGCCACCGGCGTCGCCTTCACCAGAAACCCCGCCACCGGCGAAAAAGACTTCTACGGCGAATGGCTCACCAACGCCCAGGGCGAGGACGTGGTCGCAGGCATACGCACCCCCTACGCCCTCAACTCCCACTGCATCAACCACGCCAACAAAGAACTCCCCACGATGGAAGAGAGCTACCCCGAGCTTTACAACCAGCTCGTCACCATCAGAAACAACCTCGAAAAGCACTACCGCGACATGCAGGACATAGAATTCACCGTGCAGGAGGGGCGCCTCTGGATGCTCCAGACCCGCACCGGCAAGAGAAACGGCCCCGCCGCCGTCCGCATAGCCGTCGAGATGGTTGGCGAGAGCCTGATAAAGAAAAAAGAGGCGATAGGCCGCGTAAAGCCTTCGCAACTTGACGAGCTTTTGCATCCGATGGTCTCCGCCGAGGCGGAAAAGAACGCAACCGCCCTCTGCATCGGCCTCCCCGCGGGCCCGGGCGGCGGCGTCGGCAAGATAGTCCTCACCGCCGACAAGGCCCAGGAGCTTGGCGGCAAAGGCGAGAAGGTGGTCCTTGTCCGCGCCGAGACCAGCCCCGAAGATGTACACGGCATGCACGTGGCCCAGGCCATCGTCACCGCCAAGGGCGGCATGACCTCCCACGCGGCCCTCGTGGCTCGCGGCTGGGGCAAAACCTGCGTTGTTGGCTGCGGCGATCTAGACATCAACGTCGCCGCCGGAACAGTCACCGTTGCCGGCAAAGTCCTTCGCGAGGGCGACACCATCACCGTCAACGGCACCAGGGGCGCAATTTACGCGGGCGAACTCCCCCTCATCTCTATCGACCCCGAAAAAAACGAGCTTTTGAAGACCTTCCTCGGCTGGTGCGACGAAATAAAGCGCCTGGGGGTCCGCACCAACGCCGACAGCCCCAAGGACGCCGAACTGGCGAGGCGCTTCGGCGCAAAGGGCATCGGCCTCACCCGCACCGAGCACATGTTCTTCGGCGAAGAGCGCATAAAGTCCATCAGGGAGATGATACTCTCCGACACCCTTGAAGAGCGCGAAAAGGCCGTCGCCAAACTCCTTCCCTACCAGCGCTCCGACTTCTACGGCATCCTCAAGGCGATGGAAGGCCTTCCCGTCACCATCCGCCTCCTTGACCCGCCACTCCACGAATTCGTCCCCCACGAAGACGCGCTGGTGGTCGAACTGGCCAAATCGATGGGCAAAAACGTCGAGGCGGTGCGCTCCCGCATCGCCCAGCTACACGAACTAAACCCCATGCTGGGCCATCGCGGCTGCCGCCTCGGCATCAGCTACCCCGAAGTCACCCGCATGCAGGCCCGCGCAATCCTTGAGGCCGCCGCCGACCTCGTGAAAGAGGGAATCGACGCCCGCCCCGAGATAATGATACCCCTCGTGGGCAACCTCAAGGAATTCACCAACCAGCGCGAACTCATCATGGACGTAGCCGAGAAGGTGAAGGCCGAAAAGGGCCTCAAAGAGCTCAACTTCCTCGTCGGCACGATGATAGAGGTTCCCCGGGCCGCCCTCACCGCCAACGAAATCGCCTCCGAAGCCCAGTTCTTCAGCTTCGGCACCAACGACCTCACCCAGATGACCTGCGGTTTCAGCCGCGACGACGCGGGGACCTTCCTCCCCAGCTACATCGAAAAGGGCATCTATGCCAAGGACCCCTTCGAATCCCTCGACACCGCCGGCGTGGGCCAACTCGTGGAGATGGGAACGAGAAAGGGAAGGAGCGTGCGCCCCGACCTCAAGGTGGGCATCTGCGGCGAACACGGCGGCGACCCCGACTCCATCGCCTTTTGCCACGCCGTCGGCCTCGACTACGTCTCGTGCAGCCCCTTCCGCGTGCCGATAGCGCGCCTCGCCGCCGCC
>SRXB01000214.1 GCA_009724975.1 bacterium
GAATAATACAAGGGCCAATTATCATCAGTAATCTTTGAATGTTTTTCAATTGTCTGCCATGCGTATGGCAAGTTCTCATTTTTCGGGTCGGTAATTTTATTAAAAAATTCCAAAAGGTCTTTGCGAGGGTTGGCCTGCTGAACCTCCCTAAAGGTTAATACTGCTTCAGGTAGCTGCATTTATTTTGCCTCCTTGAAGGGTATGACCTTGGCTCCTTCGCGTAGCTTGTCGAGGTAGTCCGACCAATCTTGCATCATCTTCCGGCGCTCTGGCAGGTGTGCGGTGCGGTTGTAGGCGCGTCCGTTTGGGTCGCGTACGGCGTGGGCTAACTGATGCTCGATGTAGTCCGGCCTAACGTGCAAGACTTCATCCAGTATGGTTCGCGCCATAGCCCTGAAGCCGTGGCCGCTCATTTCATCTTTGGCATAGCCCATCCTTCGGAGCGCTGAAAGAATGGCGTTATCGCTCATGGGTCTTATCGCGGTTCGGTAGGAGGGAAAAGCGTATCGGCTGTACCCAGTGACGGCCCTTAGTTCAAGAAGTATGGCTATTGCCTGTTTTGATAAGGGGACTATGTGAGTTTGTCCCTTGCGCTCTCTCTTTGCCTTCAGGGGCATTTTCATGCGCTCGACAGGGATATGCCACTCGGCTTTCTCAAAATTGATTTCCCGCCACTCCATGCGCCTCAGTTCGTTTGGCCGCACAAAAAACATCGCCGCCAGTTTCAGGGCGCATTTGACGGGGAAGGAGCCTTGGTAATCCTCTATTGCTCTCATAAGGCCGCCTGCATCGTCGGGTTCTGTAATGGCGGCCATGTGCCGTGTTGTTGGAGGTTTTAGAGCGCCTTTAAGGTCGGGTGTTGGGTCGCGCTCGGCGCGTCCCGTGGCGACCGCATAACGGAATACTTGCCCGCAAATGGTTCTAAGCCGTTTTGCGGTATGCAGCGCGCCGGTTGCTTCTATGTTTTTGAGGATTTCGAGGATTTCCGGCGGCTTAATCTCGCCGATTGGTCTATCGCCAATATAGGGGAAAACCTTGCTTTCAAGGCGGTTCAGAACAATCTTGCCGTGCTTCTCTGTCCATGACTCTTTGCGGGATTCATTCCATTCGAGGGCCACAGCTTTGAAGGTGTTGCTCTTGGAATATTTATCGGCCAGCTTTTGAGCTTTTTTTACGGTGCTGGGGTCATTGCCATTGGCAAGGTGTTTTCTTGCGCTGTCGCGGCGCTCGCGTGCTTCTGAAAGAGAGATGAGGGGATAGGGGCCGAAGGAAAGGAGCTTTTGCTTGCCGTCATAGCGGTACTGATAGCGCCAGAGCTTTCCACCCTTTGAGGTTACGAGAAGGTGCAGGCCGAAGCCGTCAATCAGCTTGTAGTCCTTCTCTTTTGGCTTGGCGTTTTTTACCTGAAGGTCTGAAAGGGGCGCTACTCTTTTCGGCATCGGGTTCCCTCCGTTCTTGGTGGTATCCGCAATCTTGCCGTGATGGTATGTCATGAAAAACACCATCAAAATCTTAGGATTTTATGGTAGCACTCCGGATGTAGTCGGACAATAGGCAAAAGAAAAGCCTTGATTTCTCAAGGCTTCTCGGACTGCTCCGGACGAATCCGGACTATATTGTGGCGTCCCCAAGGGGATTTGAACCCCTGTCGTCGGCGTGAAAGGCCGATGTCCTGGGCCGGGCTAGACGATGGGGACGTTTTTTCCCTAAGGAAACAGCGGCTGGAGGCTCAACCCGGCTAAAGGAGCCAGCCCCGCTGATGGAGGCGGAATAATACGATATTCGTTCCTCCAATAAAAGCAAAAAAACAAGCCGAGTTAATTTTTTTATAAGTATGCGGTATCGCAGTCTTATTAGTTCGCTCTCCCTCTTCTTCGCCCGTGTTGACACGCGGCGGGGCTCGCCATAAGATGCGCCTTGCGCCATTTCTCGGAAATCTTTGCCACGGAGCTTCCCTTTGAGGATTTTTTCTTTCCGCAATTTCGCGTTGGCGGTTCTCCTGCTGGTTTTGGCGGTCGCCGTCGGCGTTTACCTTTCCCTTTCCTCTCTTTATGAGAGAAAGACTCTCCTGAGCGAGCCTTTGAACATCAATTTCTCTGCTGGCATGGGGGCCAAGACGCTCTCAAAGGAGCTGGCGGCAAGGGGTGTTGTCGGCTCGACAGAGATGGGGGCGCTGGCGATAAGGCTTTTCGGCGGTTCGCCAGCTTACAAGGCCGGGTATTACAGGTTTACCGGCGAGGTTTCCTTGCGAAAAGTGGTGGAGGATATCGCCGCGGGGCGCGTCTTCATGGTGGACGTGACCTTTCCCGAGGGGTACACCGCCCGCCAGATGGCGTCGGTTCTGGAGAGCGCCGGGGTGGTTTCCGCCAGGGAGTTCATGGCACTGGCCTCCTCGGCGGAGGGAGCGAAAAAGTTCGGCCTTCCCGGCCCGACCATGGAGGGTTTCCTTTTCCCCGACACCTACCGCTTCGCGCCAGGCCTCCCTCCGGAAAAGGTCGCTGGGGCGCTTGTGGCGCGTTTTCGCGAGGTTGCGCGCTCCTCCGGACTTGAGGGGCGCGGCGATCTTCTAAAACTCGTAACCCTCGCTTCTATAGTCGAGAAGGAGACGGGTAAGGGGTCCGAGAGGCCGCTAATCGCCTCGGTCTTTTACAACAGGCTAAAGAAGGGGATGCGCCTTGAGAGCGACCCCACGATAATTTACGGTATGGACGGCTTTGACGGAAACATCCGCAAAAAGGACATAAGGGCCTACTCTCCCTACAATACATATGTGATAAGCGGCCTGCCCCCCGGGCCGATAGCCAACCCGGGGCGGGAAAGTCTTAAGGCTGTCCTCAACCCTGCTCAAAGCGGGTATCTTTACTTCGTCGCCAAGGGCGACGGGAGCCACCACTTCTCCTCCACCCTCACCGAGCACAACAATGCCGTGAGGCGCTACCAGCTTGGAGGCCGACGATGAAGAGAATAACAGCCTGCGCGATGGCTCTGGCGGCTTTTGCCATCGCTCTGGCGGACGAAAGGGAGGGGCGGGTTGTGGCCGACATGGTCCTTGCCCGCGTGGACGAGGCGATAATAACCACCAGCCTCCTTCGCGGGGAGAGAACCCTCCTGGAAATAGAGGAGGGGGCCTCCAAACTGCCCGACATAGAGTTTCTCAGAAGGCTCATCAGGAGGCGGCTGATAGTGGCCGAGGCGGGCAAACTGCGGCTCTCGGCGACGAAAGAGGAGATAGCGGCGCTGGTGGAAGATCTTGAGCGCAAGGCGGGGGGGGAGCAAGCCCTTCAAAATACGCTCTTCTCCATCGGCCTCTCGCAGGAGGATATTGCCAGAAGGGCCGAGGAAAAGGCGCTCGCGGCGAGATTCCTCGCCCTCAAGAGAGCATCGGTTTACGTCTCGGAATCGGAGGTTCGTTCCCACATCGCCCAAAATCCCTCCGCAGACGGCGAAAAGCCGATAGCGAAGGTTCGTGACGAGGTGCGGGAGCTTTTGGCCTCCCGCAAATACCAGGAAGAACTGGACAAGTGGATAGACAGGCAGATAGCGCAGGGAAGGGTGCGCATTATACCGGTTTCAGACTGAGACAAGCCGCCGAATCTCCAATCGCGGGGGACTTTTACCTTTACTTTGCTTTTTTGGGGATGCTAGTCTTAAGGGTCGATAACGTAAAGGGGTAAAAATGTACGAACTCAAAGTAGAAGACTATCTGGCGGCCGCCCACAACCTGCGCGGCTACAAGGGGGCTTGCGAAGCCCTCCACGGACACAACTGGAAGATAGAAGTGGTGGTGCGCGCCGAAACGCTAAACGACATCGGCCTGGCCATAGATTTCAAAGACCTGAAGAACGCCACCTCGGAAGTGCTGGACGCGCTTGATCACCGCTATCTCAACGACATTCCGCCCTTCGACAAGGAAAACCCCTCCTCGGAAAACATAGCGAGATTCATCTTCGAAGAGGTCGACAGACGGATACTTGAAAGCGGCGCCCGTGTTTACAAAGTTACCGCGTGGGAAAGCGAGAAGGCCTGTGCCAG
>SRXB01000541.1 GCA_009724975.1 bacterium
TCTTCCCTAAGGGAGAGAAAGTCGAATTTGAAGCCGAAGTTCACCGCCGAGAATTCGGCGCTGTCTTCAGGATAGTAAATCTCGGTGGTGGCCTTCGTGGGGTAGTTTTTGCCCGAGCCGATTACGGATATCTCAACGGAGAGTCTTTCGACAAGGCGCTGGGCGAGCAAAAACGTGAAACCGGCGCTGTTGCCTCCTCCGCCCTTAAGGGCCGAGGACTCCACGTTAACGCCGGTCAGGCCGAACCCCAGCTGGAAGCCCGAGAGGCCGCAGGGAGGCGGCGCGCCGACGCATCCGACGAAGACCTCGGCGCGCGCGCCACAAAAAGCCGAACCAAAAAAGAGGAGGAAGAGGGCGGCGACAAAATATCTCTTTGTTTTCATGGCAATCCTTTCAGCCAATATATCGCGGAAATAATCACCTGCCAAAAAGCGATACCGTATCGGGGCGGTAATTCAGACGGTCATCCACCTCCTTGGTCTTTTCGGCGCTCAGGGCCAGATATTTGCCGGTGGCGGTGGCGTATACCTTCCCTTCCGCGTCGCGGACCTCTCCCTCAACCACGGCCACGCGGCTGCCCGCGGTTACGGCCCGCCCCTCCACCACCATCTCAATTTCCGGCGGAAAAGGTTTAATAAAGCGGACGGTAAGTTCGCCGGTGACGAAGAGGCGGCTGGCCTTTAGCGAAGCCGCCCACCCCATAGTCTCGTCGAGAAGGGTGCAAAGGACTCCGCCGTGGATCACTCCCGGGTAGCCCTGCCGGTCTTTAGGGGGGACGTGGCGGGAGATTACCTTTTCGCCATCCGTCTTGAAGGTAATTTTATGGCCCAGCGGGTTTTTTTCGCCGCAGACGTAGCACCAGTCGCTGTTTGGAAGGGGTTTCATCTCATTCTCCCGGGTTCGC
>SRXB01000215.1 GCA_009724975.1 bacterium
GCCACCCAGAAGGACGCGAAAACCAACGAACCCTCCTCCGAAGACATTCACACCGTCGGCACCCTCGCCTCCATCGTCCAACTGCTAAAGCTTCCTGACGGCACCGTAAAAGTGCTGGTCGAGGGCAAAAAGCGCGTCGTAATCGAGGAGTTCATCGCCGGCGACAAATTCATGGCGGTGCGGGCGGTCCTCGTAGCCGAGGAAGAGATAGCCGGAGTTGAGGCCCGCGCCCTCATGCGCACCGTCGTGGAGAGCTTCTCCGAATACGCCAAGCTTAACCAGAAGCTGCCGCCGGAAGTTGTCGGGACCCTTCAGGATATCGAAGACCCGTCGCGCCTCACCGACACCATCTGCGCCAACCTCTCGGTAAAAACCTCCGACAAGCAGGAGCTCCTTGAAACCTTCGACCCCGTCGAGAGGCTCCAGTTCATCTACGACCTCCTCAAATCCGAGACGGAAGTGCTTGAGATCGAGCGCCGCATAAAGCGCCGCGTCAAAAAGCAGATGGAGAAGTCGCAAAAGGAGTACTACCTAAACGAGCAGATGAAGGCGATCCAAAAAGAGCTTGGCGAGGGAGAGGACAACGCCAACGAGATCGCCGAGCTTTTGGAGAAAATCCAGAAAAAGGCGATGCCCGACGACGTGAAGGCCAAGACCAAGCGCGAGGTGCAAAAACTAAAATCGATGTCGCCGATGTCCGCCGAAGCCACGGTGATAAGGAACTACGTCGACTGGATTTTGGATCTGCCCTGGCTGGAAGTAAGCGAGTCTAAGGTCTCCCACAGGGACGCCGAGAAGATACTCGAAGAAGACCATTACGGCCTCAGGGAGGTCAAAGAGCGCATACTGGAACACCTGGCCGTCCTTGAGCTGGTTGGGACCTCAAAGGCCCCCATCCTCTGCTTCGTCGGCCCTCCGGGGGTCGGCAAGACAAGCCTTGCCCGCTCAATAGCGCGGGCCACCGGCAGGGAATTCGTCCGCCTTTCTCTTGGCGGAGTGCGCGACGAGGCGCAGATACGCGGCCACAGGCGCACCTATATAGGGTCGATGCCTGGCAAGATACTCCAGAGCCTTAAAAAGGCCGGAAAGAACAATCCCGTATTCCTCCTTGACGAAGTCGACAAGATGTCGATGGACTTTCGGGGAGACCCCAGCTCGGCCCTTCTTGAGGTTCTTGACCCCGAGCAGAACGACACCTTCAACGATCACTATCTCGACATGGACTACGACCTGGGCAAGGTCATCTTCCTCACCACCGCCAACTACCTCCCCAACATCCCGCCGCCCCTGCGCGACAGGATGGAGATAATTGAGATAGCGGGCTACACCGAGGACGAGAAGCTGAACATCGCCCAGCGTCACCTCATCGCAAAGCAGCTTGCGAACCACGGCCTGAAGGATGGGGATATCTCCTTCACCGTCCCCGCTCTGGTGGAAGTTATCCGCCACTACACGCGGGAAGCCGGGGTGCGAAGCCTTGAGCGCGCCATAGCCAAAATCTGCCGCAAGATAGCCAAGGAAGTGGTGCGCGCAAAATCAAAACCGCAAAAGGGCACGCGCATCACCCCCGCCACGGTCAAAAAACTCCTCGGAGCCCCCAAGTACAAATACGGCAGGGCCGAGGAAAAGAGCGAGGTCGGCTACACCACGGGGCTCGCATGGACCGAGACAGGCGGTGAACTTCTCGGCATAGAGGTCGTGCTCCTGCCGGGCAAGGGCAACCTCACGATAACCGGCAAACTGGGCGACGTCATGATGGAATCGGCCCGCGCCGCCGCCTCCTACGTGCGCAGCAGAGCCCTCCAGCTCGGACTTGCGCGGGATTTTTACCAAAACCTCGACATCCACATACACGTCCCAGAGGGAGCAATACCCAAAGACGGCCCCTCGGCTGGCATAACCATGGCCACCGCCCTTACCTCCGCCCTCACCGGCATCCCAACCCGCAAGGACGTGGCGATGACGGGCGAAATAACCCTTCGCGGCAAAGTGCTCGCCATAGGCGGGCTCAAGGAAAAACTCCTCGCGGCCCACCGCGGCGGCATAAAGAGGGTCATAATCCCTAAGGAAAACGAAAAAGACATGGCCGACATCGAGCTTCCGCGCTCGATTTTGGCCGATCTTGAGATAATTTTTGTGGAACACATGGACAAAGTGCTTTACACTGCGCTGGAAACAGACAAACCCGACGAGATACTCTCGGGCCAGCGCTGCCAGGAAAGAACGGTCGAGGAGATGCTGGGGTTCGCGCCGGTCGCGGGGATTGAAAAATCCAAACCGTCAGCCGCGCACGAAATGCAGTAAAAACCCTTGACACAGTCTTGAATCAATTGTTATAAACCGGCGCCTAAACGCCAACACAAGGAGGGACAACCGTGACGAAGTCTGATCTCATCAACGCACTCGCGGAAAAAACTGAAGTTTCCAAGGCGGCGGCCAAAAGGTTCCTTGACGCGTTTACCGATACCGTCACCGACTCCCTCAAGGGCGGCGACAAGGTTGCCTTGGTCGGCTTTGGCACCTTCAGCGTCAGCGCCCGCAAAGCCCGCAAGGGGAGAAATCCCCAGACCGGCAAGGAAATGACGATCAAGGCCTCCAAGGCTCCCAAGTTCAAGGCGGGCAAGGCCCTCAAGGACAAGGTTTCCTAAACTAAAATATACAGGCGGGTAGCTCAGCTGGCAGAGCGCTGCCCTTACAAGGCAGATGTCGCAGGTTCGACCCCTGTTCCGCCTACCATAATTAAATCCTCTGTATAGCGGGGGCGTAGTTCAGTTGGTTAGAACGCCGGCCTGTCACGTCGGAGGTCGCGAGTTCAAGTCTCGTCGCTCCCGCCAGTTTTAAAAAGAGGCGGTCTCGGCAATGCCGGGGCCGCCTCGAATTTTCCCCTTCGGTTTGATGTAAGTGGGGGCGTAGTTCAGTTGGTTAGAACGCCGGCCTGTCACGTCGGAGGTCGCGAGTTCAAGTCTCGTCGCTCCCGCCACTCACACCCGGAAAAGGCCGCCATAAAGCGGCCTTTTTCTTTTTTCCCAACCGCTCTTCCTTGACTTGCCTCACCCCTGAATATACTATCGCCGGATATTTTCCAAACCCTCCAGGATTGTTCCAGGGTAAACGATGACAAAGATAAAAACGGGGCTGGCAATCGCCGTAGCGTTCCTGCTTTGCGCCCTTGCCGCGCCCTGCCAGGCCAAGGTCTACATAGACGTCAACTCGGCCAACGTAAAAAAAGTCCCCATAGCGGTGCCGCAACTTAGGGTGACCGACAAAGTATCGCGCGGCCGTTCCTCCGAGACCCCGCCGCAGATGCTTATAGCCGTAACGCTAAGAAAAGACCTGGATTTCGTGGGCGTTTTCGACGTAATCGACCCCACCAAGTACCTTGAAGACTCCCAGGCCGAGCCGATGGTCCCCTCCACCGAGTCTTTCGGCGGCTGGTACGTCTCCGGCGCGGAATTGCTGGTGAAGGGGCAGGTCGACCAGGACGGCGACGAGCTCGTCGTCGACCTCGTGGCCTACGACGTCTTCCGCCGCGAATTCCTCTTCGGCAAAAGATACCGGGGCAACCGCGATTCCGTCTCGAACATGGCCCACATGTTCGCAAACGCAATGCTTGAGAAATTCACCGGCAAAGCGGGGCCCTTCGGCACCGAGATCGCCTACGTGGTCCAGAAAGGCCAAACGAAGGAGCTCGTCAGGTCCAAGCTGAACGAAAGCGAAAAACCGCTGACGATTACCGCCAACGGCTCTATAAACTTAAGCCCCTCGTGGGCCAGAAACGGCAAATCGCTCTACCTGACCTCCTACTTCGGGGGCGCGCCGGACCTTTGCCGCGTAAACCTCTCCGAGGGCGTCCTTCGCTACGTTTACAGAGGCGACGGCATGGACCAGCCTGGCGAGGAATCGCCCGACGGGCGCATCCTGGCCTTCGCCTCATCGATGTCCGGCAACACCGACATCTACACGATGGACCTTCGCACCAGAAGCGTCCAGAAAATCACCGAAGACAACTCGATAGACGTCTCCCCCAC
>SRXB01000017.1 GCA_009724975.1 bacterium
GGCTGGTGCGCTCGGGGGCGGCGGCGGGCATAGCGATATTGCAATCGGATGAGGGAACTAAGGTGGATCGCTCCCAATTCTGGTTTTCCGGCGAGGGGCAACCCCTGCCGGTTGGCGAAAATATCGTGTCGGTCAAAATAGAGGACCAGTTCGGCAAATTTCCGATAGGCGCGATGCTGGACAAAAACGGCAAGGCCATTCCTAAAATGGTCGCCGCCTACAAAAGGCTCATGGAATCGCTCGAACTGGAAGAGATAGACGCCGACGCGCTCGCCTGGGCGCTAGTGGACTGGATGGACAACGACGCCAGCGACGACCAGTACGAATTCAACGACCGCTTCACCGTGCCGGACTCCCCGCCGGAGCACCTCGCGGAAATTGGCAGAATCACCGGCTACGACAAGTTGCCGAAATACGCCCTGGACAAGATATTGGCGCAAATAGACACCCGCGCGGATCCTTTTTTGAACATAAACACCGCCTCGGTGCCGGTGCTAATGGCCCTTTCCCCCACCCTCTCGGCGGAGGACGCGCAAAAGCTATATGACCAGCTCACCGGCGCACCCGCCAGAAGCGATTCAGATATAGCCGCCTCCTTGCCGAGGGCGGGAAGAACGCTTGGGGTGAAATTCACCTCCTCGCGGCTAAAGCTCGTTCTTGAGGCGGATGTTCGCGGCGTAAGGGCAAAGGCCGAAGCTATTGTGGAAAAAAACCAAAAGGGGGATTACCTTGTCTCCCAGTGGATAAAACTTTAAACCAGTTTCGCGGGAACCCGGCCAATGATGGAACTAAGAAGGCTCACCGGCAAAAACGTCCTTGTAAAGGCGGTAGGAATCTCCTACACCGGCATCTTGATAGAAGTCGGTGCGGAGACAGTTATTTTAAGGTCGCCCTCGGGCCACCGAGAAGTGCCGCTGGACAAAATAATTTCTATAGAAGAGGCCAAGGGCGGCGGCCCCTCGCTGCCGCCTAGCCCCCTCAAAAGAGCCGGTCGCTGAACAATTGGAGCAAATAGCCCGCATTTTCTCCCCGCAAGGCCCCCTCGCGGCGGCGCTTAAGGGATACCAGCACCGCGAGGAGCAGGCTAATTTCGCCCAAAGCGTCGCAAGGACCCTCCTTGAAGGAGGGATTCTCCTGGCCGAAGCCGGAACCGGCACCGGCAAAACCCTCGCCTACCTCATCCCCGCCGCCCTTTCGGGCAAAAAGGTGGTTGTCTCCACCGCCACAAAGACCCTCCAGACGCAGATTCTGGAGCGCGATCTGCCCCTCATAGAGGCGGCGCTCGACAAAAAAGTCGCCTCCGCCCTTTTGAAGGGGCGGGAGAACTACCTATGCCTGCGCCGCTTCAAAAGATATTCCTCCCAGATGGCGCTGGGGGTGGGAAACGTGGCCGACCTTCTTTACGAATGGGCCAAGGAGACGAAAACCGGCGACAGGGGCGAGCTTTCTTCCCTGCCTGAAGATTTCGACGCATGGCGGCAAATCTGCGCGACCTCCGAGAGCTGCCTGGGCCAAAAGTGCCGCGAATACGAGCAATGCCACCTGATGAACGCCCGCAAAAAGGCGGCGCGCGCCCAGATAGTGGTGGTCAACCACCACCTTTTCTTCGCCGACCTCTCGGTAAGGGCGCAAGGAGGAGAGGTCATCCCCTCCTTCTCTGCGGTGATCTTCGACGAGGCCCACCACATCGAACAGGTGGCGACCCAGTACTTCGGCATTAAGGTAAGCTCCGGCCAGACGGTGGAATTGCTGAAGGACGCGACCCCGCTCCTGGCGGGCAGAAAAAAGGAGCTTTCAAAGAGCGCCGCGCAAGCCCTTGAGGCTGTGGAAAACGCCTCCTATTCCTTCTGGTCGCTCTTCGGCGCGGGCCAGGCGGCGGTAAGGCTTAAGGAGAACTTCGACGGGGAGCCGATTTCAAGGCTGGCGCGCCTCTGCTCGGGGCTGGAACAACTTCTGGCTACTGTCAAGGCCGAGGCCAAGGAGGGGGAAGAGCTTGATTCCGTTGAAAAAAGAGGGCTCTCCCTCCTTGGTGACCTTCGCTCCTTCATGGAACCCCCGAAGGCGGGGGAAGTGCGGTGGGCGGAGGCTCGGGGGCGCTTCTCGCAGATATCGAGCGTGCCGGTAGAGATAGGCCCCACCCTTGCCGAAAAACTCTTTTCGGGCCAAAAACCGGTCGTACTTACCTCGGCAACCCTCAGGGTCGGGGGCTCCTTCGATTACATAGCCGAACGGCTGAAAATACCGCCGGACGCCGCCCAAATCACCATAGAAGGCCCCTTCGACTACAAAAACCAGTGCCTTCTCTACGTACCCGAGTCCTTCCCCGATCCCGCCGCCCCAAACTTCCCAAAGGCCGTTGCCGAAGAGATACAAAAACTTCTTTCGCTGACAAACGGCAGGGCCTTTTGCCTCTTCACCTCACACAGAGTCCTTCGGGAGGTTGCGGCGAAGCTTGCCCTCTCCAAACTGGGCTTTACCATACTCGTGCAGGGCGATGCGCCGCGCGAAGTGCTTCTTGAGAAGTTCCGCGAGGACATCCACTCGGTCCTTCTGGGAGCCCAGGCCTTCTGGGAGGGGGTGGACGTGCCGGGCGAGGCCCTTTCGGCGGTTATAATCGACAAACTCCCCTTCATGAGCCCGGGCGACCCCCTTGTGGAGGCGCGGATAGAAAAAATCGCCGCCGATGGACACTCCGCCTTCAACCGCTACCAGCTTCCTATGGCCGCGATGGCCCTCCGCCAAGGCGTTGGCCGCCTGATAAGGAGCACAGACGACCGAGGAGTGGTGGCGGTACTTGACACCCGCCTTCTCACAAAGGGCTACGGCTCTTTCATCCGCCGCTCCCTCCCCCTAGCGCCGATAACCAGAAACATCAATGATATCGCCATCTTTTTCAGCAAAAATAGGCCGGTTTCTTGACGATGCCCCACGCCGTGGCTATCATTCCCTATAAACGCGAGAATTGCGCCGCCAAAACGGATAGGCGTTGAAGAAAGAAGAAGTCATGGCCACAGACGACGCACGCTTAGGGCAAACAAATGAACTTTTGCACGAAGGCATTGACCCCGAGCACGCCAATATTCCCGAAATCCTCCCCGTCCTCCCCATAAGGGACGTAGTCGTCTTCCCCTATATGATCCTCCCCCTCTTCGTGGGCCGCGAAAAAAGCGTTCTGGCGGTAGAGGAAGCCCTGAAAGAGGGGCGCATGATCTTTCTGAACACCCAAAAAGACATGGCCGAGGAAAACCCCTCAACAAAAGACCTCCACGAGATGGGAACGGTCGGGCTTATCATGAAAATGCTTCGCCTTCCCGACGGAAGGGTCAAGGCGCTGGTGCAGGGGCTGACCAGGGCTAGACGCATAGAAATGGTTAAAACCGAACCCTTTATGGCCGCCCGCATAGAGACGCTGCCGGAAGTGGGCGCGCCCGCCAAGGACTACGAATCCGAAGCGCTCGTGCGCTCCGTGCGCGAAAAGGTCGAGGCCGTAATCGAACAGGGCAAGGGAATCTCAACCGAAATAATGATGGTGCTTGAGAACATAGACGACGTAGGAAGGCTGGCCGACATCGTAGCTGCCAACCTCTCGCTCAAGATAGCCGACGCCATGCTCATCCTCTCGGCCCACGAGCCCAAAGAGCGCCTCGGCCAGGTGCTGGCCCTCCTTGACCGCGAACTGCAAGTCCTTGAGATGCAAAAGAAAATAAAGAGCGCCGCCAAGGAGGAGATGTCGCGCTCCCAGCGCGAATATTACCTGCGCCAGCAGATGAAGGCGATTCAGGACGAACTCGGGGTTGAGGACGAGCACTCCGAAGAGATGGACAAGCTGAAAAAATCAATTGAAAAGGCGAAGATGTCCAAGGAGGCCAGGGAAGAAGCCCTAAAGGAACTGAACCGCCTTAAGGACATGTCCCCTTCCTCCGCCGAGGCTTCTGTAATCCGCACCTACATAGACTGGCTCGTCTCGATGCCCTGGAAGAAATCCACCAAGGACAATCTGGACCTCAAAGAGGCCAAAAAGGTGCTGGACGAGGATCACTACAATCTCGAAAAGGTCAAGGAGAGAATCCTTGAGCACCTCGCAGTCAAAAAGCTCAAGCCCGACGCCAAGGGCCCGATACTTTGTTTCGTCGGCCCTCCCGGGGTCGGCAAAACTAGCCTCGGCCAGTCGATAGCGCGCGCGATGGGAAGAAAATTCCTGCGCATAAGCCTTGGCGGAGTGAAGGACGAGGCCGAGATTCGCGGACACAGGCGCACCTATGTCGGAGCCCTGCCCGGGAGAATCGCGCAGGGGCTTAAAAAGGCCGGGACCAACAACCCGGTCTTCGTCCTGGACGAAGTGGACAAAATCGGACAGGACTTTCGCGGCGACCCCTCCAGCGCGCTCCTTGAGGTCTTGGACCCCGCGCAAAACAGCACCTTCGAGGACCATTACCTCAATGTCTCCTTCGACCTTTCGGGGGTTATGTTCATCTGCACCGCCAACATGACCGACCCCATACCGCACGCCCTCCTGGACAGGATGGAGGTAATAAGGCTCACCGGCTACACCCGCGAGGAGAAATTGAAAATCGGGCGCAAATACATAATCCCCCGCCAGATGTCCGAGCAGGGGGTGAGCGAAAAATTCCTCAGCATATCCGACGAGGCCATCGGCGCGGTTATAGACGAGTACACGAGAGAGTCCGGCCTTCGCAACTTCGAGAGGGAAATGGCCAACATCTGCCGCAAGGTGGCGAGAAAGGTCGCCGAGGGAGAGGAGAGGCTTCACCGCATCGGCAAGGGGAATCTGGCCTCGTATCTTGGCGCGCCGAGATTTTTGGGCGAAGACGAACTTACCGAAGATGTGGTGGGAGTAACCAACGGCCTCGCCTGGACACAGTCGGGCGGCGACATGCTCCACATAGAAGCCTCGGCCATAAGCGGCGCAGGCAAGCTCATCCTCACCGGCCAGCTCGGAGACGTGATGAAGGAATCGGCCCAGACGGCCCTCTCTTGGGCGCGCACAAAGGCCGAGGGGCTTGGCGTGGAGCGCGACTATTTCGACAAGCGCGACTTTCACATCCACGTTCCGGCGGGCGCTATACCCAAGGACGGCCCTTCGGCGGGTATAACGATAGCCACCGCGCTCATAAGCCTCATCACCGGCAGGCCAATCGACCACAAGCTGGCGATGACCGGCGAGATAACCCTTCGCGGGCGGGTGCTGCCCATCGGCGGGGTCAAGGAAAAGTGCCTGGCCGCCGCGCGCGCCGGAATAAAGCGCGTCATACTGCCGGAGTTGAACCGCAAGGACGCCGCCGAGATACCGGCGGAGGCGAAAAAGGCCCTCTCCTTCACCTTCGTCAAGACAATGGATGAGGTTTACGAGCTGGCGCTAACCAAAAACGCGAAAAAACTCTCCGCCCGGAAGAAGAAGTGAGGAAAATAAAGGACCTGGGAGAATTCGGCCTCCTTAGGGAGCTTGGTCTTTTCGGGCAAAAGCTCCCCGAAGGGTGGATCGGCCCTGGCGACGATTGCGCGATTGCGCCGAAGAGTGGCGGTAATCTGGCTATAACCACCGACCTTCTCATCGAGGATATCCATTTTCGCCTCTCCACCACCGGCCCCCGCGACCTCGGCTGGAAAGCCGCCGCCGTGAACCTGAGCGACCTCGCCTCGATGGGGGCCAGGCCCCTCGCGCTTACAGTTGGTGCGGCGCTCCCCAAAAACCTTCCCTTCGAATGGGCCGAGGAATTTTATAAGGGACTCAGGGAGTGCGCGGACCGCTTCGACTGCGTACTGGCAGGCGGGGACACCTCCTCTGCCGAGAAAATCTGCCTTTCGGTGACCGCCCTGGGCGATATGGAGGGGAGAAGACCCCTCTTGCGCTCTGGCGCGCGGGAAAACGACGACCTTTGGCTTAGCGGAGAGCCCGGAGAGAGCGCCGCTGGCCTTCTTCTGCTGGAAAAGGGCCTCTCCGGCGGCAAAGCCCTGGAAAAATGCCTGCGCCGACACCTTTGCCCCGAGCCGAGGGTGGAATTGGGGCTTTTGCTCGCCGAAAGAAGGTTGGCGAACTCCGCCATTGACGTCTCGGACGGCGTTTTGGCGGACGCGGGCCACATATCGGAAAGAAGCGGGCTGAAGGTGTTGGTGGAAGCCGGTAAAATTCCGATGTCGCGCGAGCTTTGCGCCTGCGCGGCCAAGTCGGGGGCGGATCCGTTTGAACTTGCCCTTGGGGGTGGCGAGGATTACGAGCTTCTCTTCACCGCGCCCCCGAAAAACCGCGAGGCGATACTTGAAATCGGCAAAGGGCTTGGCCTTGGGGTTGCAATGGTGGGCAAGGTGGAAAAAGGCTCCGGTGTAAGCCTTTTGGGGGAAGACGGACGGGAGATGGAGCCCAAAAGGTCTGGCTGGTCACATTTTTAGCGGCGTCGAGGTTAAGCTCCCCCTCCCGAAGGAAGGGGAGCCACCCGGAACCGCTCTGGCTCCTACCCCGGAGAGCTTTGCGCCTTTTTTCGGGCGCAAGGTGAATATATTCCGCGATAAAATCCATTTCCTCACTCCAAGGAGTGATTTTTTAATTTAAAAATAAGGAGGCGACATGGCCGGAGGCGGGCAAGCTACAGAAGGTTCGTTCAGTTTTTTCGCGGCGTGGCTTCTTTTGCACGAAAAGGCCGACGACTGGCTGAAAGACGCGCTGAGAAGGGCCAAAGAGACCCCCACGGAGGCGCGCAAGGATTACCAGAGCTTCCTTTTGGGGGTCGAGAGCCAAAAGGAGCACCTGAAGGGGATTTTTTCCGAGGCGCTGGTCCACGAGCTTCGCCACGTCGGGTTTGTCCACAGGGACGACGCCGCAGGCGGCGCCGATGAAATAGGCGAGCTTCGCGAAAGAATCGCGGCGCTGGAAAACCAGCTCTCCCGCATCAAGGAAAAGATTTGAAGGTTCACACGGCGGCGCGGCTGGCAAGAATCGCCGCCACCCTTACGGGCTATTCGCTCGTCCCCGCCTTCCGCTCGCTCATATCCGGAGATTACCGCCGCCTTGCCCTCTCCCTTTCCAGGGCCTTTGAAAAACTAGGCCCCGCCTTCATAAAAGTCGGGCAGCTTTTGAGCGTGCGCCCCGATATAGTAGGCGAAAAACAGGCTCAGATATTCGGAAGGCTCCTAGACCGCGCCGCACCGATGGATTTTATTACGGCGAAAGCGATTGTCGAGCGCGAGCTTGTCGGGAAGGTGGAGGGGCTCTTTCTCTCCTTCGACCAAAATCCGGTGGCCAGCGCCTCGGTGAGCCAGGTTCACCGCGCCTTTTTGCCATCCGGGGAGGAGGTGGCGGTAAAAATACAGCGCCCTAAAGCGCGGGAGCTTCTTACGGGTGACGCCGTCATCCTTCGCGGCTTCGCCTCTCTCCTGCAAAGGGGCGGGTTTCTCAAAAACCGCGTCAATTTGCGGGGGTTTTTCGACGAAGTCGTGCGGAGCTGCGAGTCGGAGGTGGATTTTCGCAAGGAAGCGGAGGTTTCCGCGCGTTTCGCCCGCAATTTCGCCAAGGGCCCCTCTCCGGTAATCCCAAAGGTATTTTGGAGCCACACCACCTCAAAGGTTTTGACCACCAGCTACATTCACGGGGTGAAGATATCCGACGCAAGGGCGAGAAGAGGGGCTGGATACCCCTCGCTGGCGGAGGAGGGAGCGCTCTTTTTCCTGCGTCAGGCGTTGGACCACGGCCTTTTCCACGCGGACCTGCACCCCGCGAATATCCTCATCACCGACGACGGCAAAATCGCCTACCTTGACTTCGGCATCTACGGCGAGCTTTCGCCCGAGGAGCGCCACGCAATTTTGGGAACCCTCTCCGGGATGCTGGCGGGGGATGCCCATCTGGCCCTTCGTCACCTGAAGGCCCTCGGGGTTTTTGTTCCCCCTGGAAACGAGGCGGCTTTCGTAAATGAAATCGCCGCGCTCATGGAGGAGGCGAGAAAAAAGAGTCTGGGGGAGATAAACGTTAGGAAAATAGGCTTTGGGATAATGGGGGCGGTGCGCAGCCACAAAGTTTCATTCCCCCACAAATACGCCCTTCTCATTAAGGCTCTTTTGACCGTGGAGGGCTCGGCCAGAACCCTGCACTCCGGCTTTGACCTCTCGCAGACCGCCAAGCGCCACCTCCTCTCCTCGGTCGGCTCGGGGGGCATGCTTTCGGTCTTTGCGCAAACCCTTTGGAGAGGCGGCATTTACCGCGGCGTCATAGAGCTGGGAGAGGACGCCGGCCTTACGGCCTAGTAGGAGACCTTTTTAAGCATTAGGGAGTTGCGCGCGCCGTGAGGGTCGTGGCACACGAGGCAGTTGTCGGCCTTCGTGCGCTCTTTTATGCGGAAATCCGCGGGAATGTGCCGTGACTCCATCTGGTGGCAGCCGTCGCACACCCTGTCTGCCTTTTCGCTGGTAAGAAATTTGTCGTCCTTGTTGAAGCGATGGTTGTGGCGAAGCTCGTGGCAGGCCGTGCAGCTGCCGGAGGCCACGGGACCGTGAAATTTCGAGAGCTGTACGCCCTTTTCATCCTGAAGGACCTTGGGGTGGCATTTTTTGCACGCCTCGTCCGCGCCTCCCCTTATGAGCTTCTTGTTGTTTTCGCTGTGGGGATCGTGGCAGCCGCCGCAACGGCCCGCCTTGACAACGCCGTGGGCCAGTTTGTCCTGCATGGGGGGCGTTTTGAAGGCGCTTTTGTGGCACCCCATGCAAAGCTCCTGCTCGCGGTCTTTTAAAAGCGGCCTAAAATCACTAATGTGCGGCAGGTGGCATGTTTTGCAGTTTTTGTCCTTCAGGGGGGAGTGTAAAATCTTTTTGGATTCGCGCTCCTCGCCATGGCACCACTTGCAGAGCTCTTTTTGCTCCAGAAGAAGCATTTTGTCGCGCCGCCTGATGTGGGGATCGTGGCAGGCGGTGCAGGCGTCGTTGGCGACGGGGCTGTGAATGATCTCCTTGTCGGTCACCGTCGAGGTCCCGACCGTATCGCCGTGGCAACGGTAACAGTTTTCGCTTTTTGCATACTTAAGTGCGACCTTGCCGCCCTCGGCAATGTGGCATACTTCGCATCCGCCATTTTTGGCCGGATAATGGAGTTTGCCCAGAAATTTGCCGCTTCCTTTCTCTTTGCCCGCGTGCGCGTCGTGGCAAAAAGCGCATTGGGACATCTGGTTAATAGGCAGACTGCCGTGCATATTCTGTATGTCGGCGGCCGCCATGACATGGCAACCCGCGCAGGCTCCGGAGCTTATTTCACTGGTGTATTTGTGTGGGTTGTGGCAGGAAACGCATTCCCCCCCCTCTCCCACGTGCCCCTTTGATCCGGCTTTGTCCTGGTGGCACCCTTCGCAATCCTTCGAAGTTCCCTTTTTAATGAGCTTGTCCAGCGTGGATTGATGGGCGGCGTGACAACCGGAGCAGCCGCCCATCTTTTCCTCGTGGAGCTTGAGCCTCACTTGCGCGTGGCATTTCTGGCACAGCTGGTCGGCAGGCGCGGCAAGGAGATTCGGGCTACCTTTGGAGTGGGGAATGTGGCAGGCCAGGCACTGGCCATTCATGGCGGGCTTGTGGAAAGATTTGTTGCCAGAGACCCACTTGCTCTCCCCTTTGTGGCAATCAATGCACAATTCAACAGCCGTGGGCTTTAAAAGCATTCTGGGATTTGGCGAGCCGTGCGGGCTGTGGCAGGTAGAGCACTGGCGCTGACCTTTGCCGCTATGCCCCGCCCCCTCCTTTAGAGTTTCGTGGCAACGGGTGCAGGTAGTTAGCGGATCTTTTTTTAACAGGAACTGATTTTCCGAGGAGTGGGGCTGATGGCAGCCGATGCAGAATTTCGTCGTCTTGCGGGTGTGCTCGTTTTGCACGAAGGCGGGGGAGCCTTTCGGGGCGGCCCCTATAGCGCCGTGACACCGCGCGCATAACCCCGGGAATTCATCGGTCAGCGCAAGCTCGCCCTCCCATATGGAGTGGCAATCACCGCAGTTTTTTTGCGCCGAGGGATGTATCATCTGGCGAAGGTATTTACCCTCCGCCGAAGCGGTGGAGGTGGGCAGGCAAAGAATCGAGAGGACGCCGGAGCCAAGCACCATGTCGTTGACGCCCTCTTTCAGCTCCACCTGTGCGGAAAAAACCCTGTTTTCAAGAGAAAGGGCGAGGGGGAAGCGGGCGCTGGAGCCCGCGGAGAGGTGCTTCACCAAAAGTTCTGGTTTGCCGGTGTAGGGTTTTTTAAAATAACCCGAGACGGTCAGCGTCTTGAATGTCACCAGACTAGATGGCGCGGGCACCACCCATGCGACGTCTTCCGCACAAATCGCGGGACCCGCCGCAAGAAGGAGCAGCGCGGCGCAAAAGCCCGCTAGAACTCTTCCGGAAATTCCCATTTAAGAAACCCCATCCGAAGACAAAATAAAATAACCCGCCAGGGCCAAGTTGATTTTTAGACCTTCGCTTTTAAGGTATGCATATATTAGCTTACTTTTCCGATTTTCGCCATGTCCCCGATTGCGAGACAAAAATTTTTGTCGCCACGCCTGTGGAATAAGCTAGCCGGATTGAGTTTGCAGCAAATAAGGGCTAGAATTTTAAAAGATAACTTGCTGAAATTTTTTGCCCTCCGTTTTGGTTTACAAATTACGGGGGCTTGGCCTGAGCGACTCTTTAAATGGGCATAAAGTGAAGCAATGCTTACAATAATGCTGGTTACGCCGGATAAATCCTTTGAGGACGCCATCAGAGCAGCCCTTAGGGCTAGCGAAAGCGCCGCTGCCTTCGGTTTGCGCTGCGCTCAAACCGGCGTCGAGGCGGCCCATATGCTCGCGACCACTCCTGTGGATATGGTCATCGCCGATATTGTAGTTTCTGACGAGGAGGCTCCAAACTGGCTCTCCTCTATGCGCGAAGCCCGACCCGATGCCCCTTTCCTCCTGCTCGCCGCCAAGGACTCCGCCCCACATCTTTCCGGCTTCAAGGGCGTATGGCTGGCAAGGAAACCTGCTCCCGCCGCAAAACTTATCGAAGCCGTAGTATCAATAACGAAGAAAGAGGCCAAGGCCTTTGTCGCCGGAACCCATATAGGCCAGTTCATTCAAGTAATAACTTCGGACGGCAAAACCTGTTCGCTCACTGTGCGCTCCAGGGGCAGGGTCGGAACTCTTTATTTTATACAGGGCCAATTGGTTGACGCAGTTTTCGGAAGCCAAAGCGGAAGGGATGCGGCCCTGCTCATATTGTGCTGGCAAGAAGAGGCCAACATAGAGGTTCGCAAGCTTTACTGCCTCAGGAAGAGGACTATTAAGGACCCCGTTGACTCCCTGATAATGGAAAGTTGCCGCCTCAAGGATGGAGCACAAACGGCCCAGCCCAGCGTTCAAGGCGGCAAGGGACGCATATCAAGCGATCTCCTTGCCATGTTATTGTCTGTCGAGGGGATGACCAAAATGGCAGTGGTCATGCGCGACGGGACTCTGGTCGCTCAGAAAAACAGAGGAGATCACCTCGGCTCGCTTATAACGTACATGTCGATGGAGCTGGAGCGCATACGCTCGCTCCTTGAATGGACGGGTCCCAACAGCATTGTCCTGACATGCAAGTCGGGCGATAAATACATAGTGATTTTCGGCCCCGAGATTATTGTAGGGCTCAAGACACTGGCAACAGTCTCCGCCCCGCAAACCCTGGCAACGCTCTCCAACGCGGTGCTTAGGGCAAAGATTGAAAGTTGAGGCGGCGGCATGAGGGAACTGCTTCAGGAGCTTCAATTCGTTCAGGGCGTTGTCGGGTCGATGGTTTTCGTCGAAGGTCGGGATATTGTCTTTTCCAATATACCCAAGGAGTTCGACGACTTCTTGATGGAGCAGACCGGAAGGGTTATTGGCAGGATACTATCGATCCGGGAAAACATCTGCGAAAACATCGACAGCCTCATAGTTTCCTATAAAGAACATACACTTATTTGCTTTTCCGTCCGCAAGGGCGCTGCCCTTATAGTCCTTGGCGACCCTTCGGCAAGGCCCGACCTTGTTGCAATGACCGCCTCTGGCATAATCACGGAGCTTGCCTCCGGCCTTGGAGATGTCAGCGTTGCCAGCGGAGCGGGTGCGCAGGCCGAGCCATCGCCAAAGGAGATGCCCCCCGCGCTTTTGACTGCCTTGCCAAAACTAAAGGACGAACTCACCCGATACATTGGCCCGGTAGCACCCATAGTGCTGGACGGTTACATACAAAATTGCCTCAAATCGGGGCAGGACGAAAATACCTGCTGGAAAAAATTTGAGGAGGCGCTCCTCTCTGAGATAGACGACACAGCCGACAAAGCCTCCTTCAAACAAAAATTCACCTCTATAGTCTCCTCGGCGAGGTCGGCCTCGGCAGACAAGACGGGGGCACGCGGAGCGGCCACACCGGAAACGCCAGGCAAGCCCAATACCCCCGGGCTTGAGCAGCGAGATCTTAAAGCTCTTGAGGCGCTAATGGCTAAATCCATAGGGCCTATAGCCGCGATGATAATTTCCGACAACGTCAAGAAATGGCAACGTAATCCAAAGGAAGGCAAGCCAGAGCTTTTAAGGTTGCTTGCCCTTGAGATTGACGACAAGAAAGAACAAAAAGCCTTTCTCGAAGAAGCCGGCAAAATCCTCAAATAAAAAAAGCTCCCCATGTGGGGAGCTTTTTTACACCCTTGCGGGCAAGCCTAAAAGCCTCAGCTCTGGGCGTTTCTCTTCAGGATCTTCACCAGGCTAATCCTCAGCCTCTCTATCGAGCCTGCCAGAATAGAAATCTCTCCGCCTGCGGCCTCGGAAACCTTGTCGTTCAGGTTCTTGCCAAGGCTTATCTCCTCGGTCCTTCCGGCAAGACGCACGATGGGTGAAACGACGCTGCGATCGAGGAATATCCAAACTCCCAACAGCGTGACAAGAAGGCCACCTACGCCTATGCCTAGCAGTACAAGGGTATTTTTCTTCGCGGCGGCGAAAGCTTCCTCCAGCGGGATATAAACGACGAAGGCAGCGGGCACGTCGCCCTCGTTCCACCCGTAACCTCCTTTATCCCCGTATTTTTGCACCTGATCCTTCGGCGCCGCGGCGGGATCTCCGTGGCACATTATGCAACCCTTTTCAGCCACTCTGGGGGTAGCTGAATAATAAAAGGCCTTCCCCTCGCGCATTACCTGCCCCTCCTCGCGCTTGAGGTCACGATTAGACCGGAACTTCTCAATGAGCTTGGTCTCAAAATCATCGGCCTTATTGCTGATATTGTGTGGATCTACGGCCGCCTGCTTGAAGACCAGATCGGTCTTGTCCTGCTTGAAAACGTCCCAGACCATGCGTGTTATAACCGCGCCCGACTGCAGCTCGGGAAAGAACTTATCCTTGTCAAGCACCTGCTGGAGAACGGGGCGCTGGTTTTTTACGAAATTTTTCTGAATGGAGAGCATCGAGTTGAAAATAATCTGCCCCTTCTCGCTCGCCTCCTTAACCGCCGCTTCCTTGCTGAAGCTATAGCTGGCAAGACCGATACCGACTATGGAAAGTGACGTCAGAATCAAAGTAATGATGATGAATTTAGCGCGTATGCCCATTTTACCCTCCTCTGTGACAACAAATGAAATTTCACGGCAATGAGATGTAAAACTTTCCTCGTAAAATTATGTATGATTCATTTGAAATTATACAACAAAAGAAAAGTGCAGCTGCCAGAGAGCGTCCTTGACTGGGAGCCCGCTAAATGTCACCATCCAGACACCTAGCGCGCCCGTAGCTCAGCCGGATAGAGCGTCGGACTTCGAATCCGCAGGCCGGGGGTTCGAATCCCTCCGGGCGCGCCAATAAAATCAATATGTTAGGAGATTTACTCCTAACATATTTTGATTTTTTGCTACCCAATCGCTAGCATTATCCACAAAATCGCAAAACTTCCTGCCGCCTGCTTCCGGCAACTGGCAATTTTTCCGGTGCGGCTCGCTTTGCCCGCCAAAAAGCCCCCATATTCGAAACATTTATCCGTGTTGCTCCCTTTACAGTCAGTTGCCCGGTGCTACAATGAATTGTGAAGATAGAGAAAAAAAGGAGGGTGCAATGTACGGAACCGAGAAAGTGTACAAGAAAATTGAAGTGATTGGTGTGTCGAAAAAGGGGATCGAAGCGG
>SRXB01000542.1 GCA_009724975.1 bacterium
GGCGCTCGGCGAAACCAAGTGGGTGCGCCAGTCAAGCGCTCTCATCCCGAACTTCTTCGGCGTCACCCGCAACTTCGGCGACTGGGCGGTGGGCTTTTCCTACGCGGTCCCCGACTCCTCCGTTGAAGACCAGAACCAGCAATACTACAACCTCACCGGAACCGATGTGCCGATCAACCGCTTCATCATCAACCTGCGGGAGGAGGTCAACGTCCTCTCCGCCGGCCCCTCGGCGGCGTACGCCTTCAACAACGACCTCTCGGTGGGGCTGACCCTCAACTATTTTTCCAGCAAATACAACCGCATAGCCAACCAGATAATCTACGTGGGCGACGGGTCGGGAGGCGACGTTTACCAGCAGGTGGTTAACGAGTACCTCAAAAAGGAGGAAACCGGCATACGTCCGGTCCTCGGGGTGATGTGGAGCCCCGCCGACCGCCTCTCGCTTGGCCTTCGCGTGGCGCAAACCTTCGTCATGGACGCGGATTCCCGCTACCAGGTCTTCGCCCGCAACATCAACTCGGGAGACACCTCGGTCCTGGACACACAGGTGACGACTTTCGGCGACAAGCGCGATTATCCGGTGGAAATCGGGCTGGGGGCGGCGATATTCGCCTCAAGCCAGCTTCTTTTGACCGGCGACCTGTCCATGTACACAAAAACCGATGACGTTGTGGTCTACATCAATTCAGAGCCCGCGACTCTCCACGGGAGAAAGGCTTTCACCTGGAACGCGGCCGTCGGCGGAGAATATTACCCCAGCAGGTCCTGGTGCCTTCGCGCCGGGCTATTCACCAACCGCTCCAACATAAAAGACAACACGCAGGACGCGGTGATAAACCTTTACGGCGGCACCCTTAGCGGAACAATCTTCTCCAAGGGGACCTCCATGACCCTTGGGGG
>SRXB01000543.1 GCA_009724975.1 bacterium
CTCCTAGTACGAGAGGACCGGAGTGGACACACCTCTGGTGTATCGGTTGTCACGCCAGTGGCATTGCCGAGTAGCTAAGTGTGGAAGAGATAACCGCTGAAAGCATCTAAGCGGGAAACTCGTCTCAAGATGAGTCTTGCCGGGGCCTTGAGCCCCCTGAAGGGTCGTTGTAGACCACGACGTTGATAGGCTGGGTGTGGAAGCGCAGTAATGCGTTAAGCTAACCAGTACTAATTGCCCGTGCGGCTTGACCCTATAACTTTGATGACTCCAGCAACACGCTGTCGAAGTCGTCGCTGTTGTGAACACACGTTATGCGATGGATCGATCACCGATCCTCTGGCACAACGCAATCAATTTGAAGCTGATTCAAAGAGACTCTACGAATTGACTGACCAGGCCCCAGGCCTCGTCAGTGACCGGTTTAAGCCTGATGACCATAGCGAGTTGGTCCCACTCCTTCCCATCCCGAACAGGACAGTGAAACGACTCAGCGCCGATGATAGTGCGGATTCCCGTGTGAAAGTAGGACATCGTCAGGCTACTTACAGTGAAGAAAAGCCCCTGCTTCGGCAGGGGCTTTTGCTTCTCAAGTGAGAGCGCCAGGTGCCCGACAGGGTGTCTGAATGCCCTTGCTTCTCCTGTGAGGCGTCGACAGTGAGCGGACAGCTGCGTAAGCGGCTCGACAGCAAGCTGGCAGCAAAATGTTGCTCAGACGCTTGACAAGATAAGCAAAAGCGTGCGAGAATCTCGCTTCTGCGCTGCTGAAGAAGCAGCCAAGTTCTTTAAAAATTAACAGCCGATAAGCGTGGGTGTTTGGATGAAAGAAGCCAAATGCTCACGGAAGACGAAATGAAATTCACTTGTAGTGAAGTTCACTTCAATTCCGAAAGAGTGAGTT
>SRXB01000544.1 GCA_009724975.1 bacterium
ACAGCGTCACGGTGTAGGTCACCGTGCCGACCGCCTCGTTCACCTCAGCAGGGCCGCTGATGCTGAGCGTCGGCTGGCCTGTCGCGTCGGTGATCGTGCCGATGCCTTCCACTGGCACCGTTTGGCTCGGTGTCGAAGCGCCGAGCTTGATCGCTTCCGTCGGCTCGCTCGTCGTGTCGGTGTTCACCGGCACGCGCACCACCACCTGGTCGGCCGGCGTGTTGGCCGGCACCGTGATCGTGGCCGTGCCGTCCGGGTTCACCGTGATCGACGTGAAGGTCTGGCCACCATCGAAGCTCACCTTCGGCGCGCCGGTGTCGGTGCCCAGGCTTGCCGGGTTCGTCAGACCGGCCGTGCCCACGGTCAGGGTCACCGTCGTGGGCGTCGTGCTCGGTGCGCTCAGCGTCACCTGGAAGTCCAGGTTACCCCCCTCTGCGGCAGTCGGACTGCCCACAGACACCACCGTCGGCGTGTCGTCGTCGGGGGTCAACCCTTCGGGCACGGGTCCGGTGCCGTCGTCCTTGATGGCCGTGGTGACCGTGCCGGTCGTGATGACCGCACCGCTCGGGTTGCTCAGCACCACGCTGAACGCTTCGCTGCCTTCAAACGTGCCATCGTCGTTGATGGCCACCGTGATGGTCTTGGTGGTCTCGTTCGGCGCGAAGGTCAGCACACCGCTGGTGGCCGCGTAGTCGCCGGCCGTCGGGGTCGCCCCGGCCTTGGCCGTGCCGTCCTGCGTTGCGTAGTTCACCGTCACCGGCGTGCTGCTCGGGTTCGACAGCGTCACGGTGTAGGTCACCGTGCCGACCGCCTCGTTCACCTCAGCAGGGCCGCTGATGCTGAGCGTCGGCTGGCCTGTCGCGTCGGTGATCGTGCCGATGCCTTCCACTGGCACCGTTT
>SRXB01000216.1 GCA_009724975.1 bacterium
GCGTCGCCGACAATCGCCATTTTAGCCGTTTCGCTCGTGAATACCGGCGGGGTGTTGACATCCACCAATAGGGTCAGTTCGCTTATGCCGCCCTTGGCGTCGGCGGCGCGGAAGATGACGGAATAGGGCGCTCCCGCGGCCTGCGAGGCTATGGGCGTCCAAGAAAGGGTGGAGCCGCTGAAGGTCATTCCGGCGGGCAAGGCGCTGATGGGGGTGACGAAGACCGCGTCGGCATCGGGATCGGAGACCGTCACTTCGTAGGCGAAGGGCTGGTCTACAACCGCGACGGCGGAAGTTGCCGAGGTGAATTCCGGCGGGGAGTTGATTATGAGGGTGAGGGTCTTTGTCGCCACTCCGCCCACGCCGTCGTCGGCGCGAAAGGAGAGGTTGTAGGGATTTGAGGCCAGATCCTGGCTCGTGGGGACCCAGTTGAGGACGTTATTTGACGAATTTATCGTCATGTTGCCCGGTAGGGTCCCGAGGGTCGTGACGGTTACGGAGTCGCCGTCGGGATCGGAGACTTTGAGGTCGAAGACGAAGGGCAGGCCCAGGTGGGCGGTCCCCACGCTTTCGGAGGCGAAGACCGGCGGCCTGTTCACGTAGATGGTGACGTTTCTGGAATCGCTCGCGCCAAGCGCGTCGGTGGCGGTGAAGGTGACGGTGTAGTTCTTGCCGCCTTCTCCGGCGGGCGGTATCCAGATGAAGACGCCGTTGGCCAAAACGGCTCCGGAGGGGAGGTTCTGGGCCGTCAGCGTCTCAAGGTCGTAATCTAGGTCGGTTACGTTTACGTTGAAGACCAGTTGCGAACCCACCGTGGTGAACTGGTTTGCAATGGGCTGTATAGAGGGCGGGTTATGCGCCGAAAGCTCTATGGTGGCCGAGGAGGAGGCCAGGGCATCGGCGGCGGTGAAACGCACCGGGTAGGAGCCGGAAACGGAGGGGGTCCAGCTGAACGCGCCGCTTGCGGGGTTGAAAGATGCCTCCGTCGGGACGCCGTCCGCCGAAAGGGTTATGGCGTCGCCGTCCGCGTCGGTGGCGGTGACTGTGAAGGACATGTTGCTTCCCACCGCGACCGTCCTGTTGGAGAGCGCCCCCAGCTGCGGGGCGGCGCTAACCGAAACCGTCACGTTCATTGAGACCGAGTTGGAGGCGGTGTCGGTGGCGAGGAAGGTTACCGTGGGGTTTGTTCCCCTGTCGGCCACGGCTGGGGTTCCGGTGAAGGTCCTGCCGTTGAAGGCGGCCCAGGCGGGCGGGTTCTGGCAGGTTACGGTAACATCCTGGCCGCCAGCGTCGAAGGCGCTGACGTCAAAGGAAAGGGCTCTCCCCACAATCGCGCTCTGCGCGCCCACGGCGATGAACTCGGGGGCGACGTCGGGCGGCGCCGAGGAATTTATCACGACCTGAACCGTTTCGCTGTCGCTCCCGCCGTAGGGGTCGCTGACCACGAAGGTTACCTGAAGGGTGAAGGGGAAGGCGAAGATGTAGTTCGTGGCGTAAAGAAGGAAATTATTGGTGAGTATGAAGCGCGGCGGAGTGGTTGACGTATCGAGGATTACGCCGTTGGCTCCGTTAAGACCAGGATTTACGCTCGTGCCGTCAAGGCTCATCGAAACGGCGTCGTAGGTAAGGGCGTCGCCGTCGGGGTCGGAGGCGTAAAGCGGTATCGGGGGGATGTCGGAGCTGGGGTAGGAGCGGTTCCCGACGGGGTAGAGGACCGGCGGGCGGTTTTGGGCCGCGACGTTTATCGTCACCTGCCCCTGGGTCTTGGCCCCGTGGCTGTCGTAGGCGGAAAAAGTGACTACGTACGAGCCGCTCTGGCCAGCGGCTGGCGTCCACGCGAAGGTCGCGCCGTCAAAGGAGGCCCCGTAGGGCAGTCCCGAGGCGTTAACGTGGGTCGCGTCGTTCTCGGGGTCGGTGGCGGTCGCGGCGAAGGTGAGCGGCTGGCCGACTACGATGTTGCGCGGCGAAACGAGGGCGAGCGCGGGGGCGCGGTTCACCTCTATAGTTATCGCCTCGCTGTCGTAGCCGTCGCGCCCGTCGAAGACGGTGACGGTGGCGTTTATCACCCCCGCGTCGGCGTCGGTGGGGGTCCAACTGAAGGTTTCGCCAACCGGTTGGGGCAATGACGCCGGAACAATGGAATATACGAGCGGGTCGGCGTCAACATCTGTCGCGCTAAGCGGAACGGTAAGGGTAGAGCCGGAGTTGACGAAGCGCGACCCAACGAGGCCGAGCACCGGCGCGTGGTTTAGCCTGCCCTCCACCGTAACCGTGACGAGCTCCACGTCGGTTGCGCCGTGTTCGTCGGTGGCGGTGAAGGACAAGACGTAAGTGCCCTTGTCCGAGGCAAGAGGGAGCCAGACGAAGGTGTGGCCGTCAAAGCTGGCGGTTGCCGGAAGGGGCTCGACGGTTATGGTGACGGGGTCGGAATCGGCGTCGGTGGCGGCTACGGCGAAGACCTCGGTCTCGTCCTGCCCTATGTACTTGCTGCCTATCGGGGAGAGGACCGGCGGCCTGTTTACCACTATCGTCGTCTGTTTCTGTATTGACGCGCCGTGCTCGTCGGTGGCGGTTATCGTCACGTTGTAGGATTTTCCGCCCTCGGAAGGGGGCGGGTTGCCGTCGAGGGAGACGGTTGACGAATTAAGCGAGAGCCACGGGGGCAAGCCGGTGGCGCCGAGGGTTATGGCGTCGCCGTCGGGATCGGAGACGAAGAAGGTGCGGGCGGCGGCGGAATCGGTGGTGAAAATCAGCTCCGTTCCCAGCACTATTGAGGGCTTGCGGTTAACGTTTATGGTTATTGTTTCGGAAGCGGCAGCCCCAAGGTTGTCGGTGGCGGTGAAGGTGACTGTGAAATTTTGCCCTGCTTCCCCCGCGACCGGCGTCCAGCTGAAGTTAGTGCCGTCGAAGGTCGCCTTGTTGGGGTAGCTTGCCCCAAGTATCGAACCCGAAGCCGTTATAGTGGGCGTTCCCACCGAGGTCTCGGTAGCCGAGACGGTTACGTTTTTCTTTATGGTGAAAAAACCGTCCGTAGCTGTTATCTCGAAGGTTGCAGAAGGTATCTGGTCAGTTGCGCTCACTCCAAACGAGAGGGTCTGTCCGGCCAGAGTGTATTTGTTGCCCACGCTGGCGAGGGTCGGCGGGGTGTTTTCAGCGGTCCAGCTGGGGTTGGAGCCGCTTATGGGGGCTCCCTCCGGCAACTGGCGCGTGGAAACCGAAAGGGAATCACCGTCGGGGTCGGTTACTACGGCGTCAAGGACCAGAGTCGTGCCCAGCGGCGTGGTTGTCGGGCCGTTCACAGTGACGACTGGCGCGCCGCCTATGTAAAGGCTCCAAAGTCCCCTGCCCCGAAGTCCGGCCACAAGGGCGCGGCTGTCGGGGGTGAATTTCATCGAGGTCACTTCGGGCATCCCGCCCGGGAAGGTCAGCCCCTGGTCGAAGAGAGTCCACTGCGCGCCTGAGTTGCCGGTCAGGTAAAACCCTTTTCCTTCGACGAAGGCGGCCATGAGGTTGTCGTTTTCGGTGGCGGCTATGTCGGCGAAGGGAACCCGATACGGGGTGGAGAGGCCGGGGAGCGATACCGTGGACCAGCTAACGCCGCCGTCCTGCGAACGCATGAGGCCGCTTGAGGCAGTGCCCATGAGAAGCCCGCCGTCGATGTTGGTGGAAGCGGACAGGGATTCGGCAAGGATGCCGGATTGCGCCGAAATGGGGGTGTAGACCGGAGCGTAGACATCCACCATAAGGGTGGAGCCGCTGGCGTTTATGGAGGTCGGGACCCAGTCGTAGTCAAAGTATCCCAGGGTCGACCCGTTGCCCACGCCGACCTGCGAATTGCCGGAGAGGATGTAAAACGAGCCGGCGTTGAAGGGATCGGCGGCCGCCAGCCAGTTGCCCCAGTTCTGCCATCCGGCGGGCATCTGGTATGGAGTGTTCCACCCCTCCTCATATTCGCTTATGTCGTTTATGGCGGTGTTCCAGTA
>SRXB01000217.1 GCA_009724975.1 bacterium
ACCGGTGAAGAAAAGAAGGATCTGGAATCCTTCTTGCTGTCGCTGACTGGCGCCGATCCGGTGGTTGAACCCAAAGTTCCGGCACTTCGTTAGGAAAATCACAAATCGCCCTTGGAATCATTGCGTATTTAGTCTAGATTACGCGGCCTCCCCTGTTTCTTCATCATGGGAGGGTTTTTAATTGGCAGGACAAGATGGGTAAGAGAGAAAAAGGCAGTTACGTTATACAGGCCGTCGCCTCGGCCTTTCAGATGGTCGAGGAGTTCAGGGGGAAAGAGCCGCACATAGGGGTGGGAGATTTCTCAAACCGGCTCGGCATCCACAAAAACACCGCGCAGCGCATCCTCTATACGCTCGAAACCAGGGGCTATGTCGAGCAGGACAGGATAACCGGCAACTACCGGCTGGGAATACGGGCCGTTGAACTGGCGCATCTTTACCTGCGCAAGACCGATATCTTGAGCATGGCCGATGTGGAGCTTGCCGCCATAGCGGAAAAGTGCAATGAAACCGCATATCTGGGCGTGATGCGCGAGAACCGCGCCGTTTACGTGAGCGCGGTGGAATCCACCCATCCGGTGAGGGTTATATCGCGCGTCGGGAAGTCATTTCCCCTTTACTGCTCAGCCGTGGGCAAGATTTTGCTGGCCTTCGGCGACGAAGCCCAGACCGAAAAATACATCAACTCAGCGGAGTTCGAGAAATTCACCCCATTCACCATAACAACCCAGGACGATCTGCGCGCCGAGCTTGCTAAAATCCGTGTACAGGGCTACGCCCTTAGCGAGCAGGAATATCACGACGGCATAAGAGGGATAGGAGCGCCGGTATTCAACTACCAGGACAAAATCGTGGCCGCCGTCTCCATCACCGGACCCGTATATCGCCTCACCGAGGAGAGGATAAACCAAGAGCTTCTTCCCCTGGCGCACAAAGCCGCCAGCGAGATGTCCCGCCGACTTGGCTGGAGTCTGATGCGATAGCCAAAGATCTTATGGTTGTAATAAAGGGCTGGACATGAATCCGGCCCTTTTTTATTTTGACTCCATCGCCCCGAATGGGCCGCAAGGCCAAATTTTGGTTAAAAAAGAAGAAAAAAAAGAAGAAAAAAGAAGAAGAAAGACTGAATTTCTGGACCCGAAAGGGCTGAAGGAGTAGATTCCTTCCGTCATCTACACCATCTTTGAAGGCGCTTATATGTTTACTTGGCCAAACGAGCTCAAGCCCAAGATATGGACCGTGGTTTTTCGCGCCAAACATTACACCGGCGCGCCTTACACGCTGGACACCTTCACCAAGGACCTGACGGCGGGCGCGGTGGTCGGCATAGTGGCCCTACCCCTGGCCATCGCCTTTGCGATAGCCTCCGGCGTTAAGCCCGAGCAGGGACTCTTCACCGCCATAGTGGCTGGCCTCCTCATCTCGCTCTTTTCGGGCAGCAGGCAGCAGATCGGCGGCCCCACCGGCGCTTTCGTCGTCATAATATATGGGATAATCGAGAAATACGGCTACGAGGGGCTGGCCATATCAACGATCATGGCCGGCGTATTGCTCGTAATCATGGGGCTGGTGCGGCTGGGGGTGATAATCCAGTACATACCTCATCCTGTCACCGTCGGCTTCACAAGCGGCATAGCGCTTATAATATTCTCAAGCCAGATCCGCGATCTCGTGGGCCTGCCGATGGCCTCGGTACCGGCGGATTTTCTGGAAAAGTGGGAAGCCTACGGCGGCGTGCTCTCCAGATTCGACCCCCTTACCGCCGCGGTTGGAATATCCACGGTGGTCTTGATCTTACTCTGGCCGAAGATATCAACGCGAATACCCGGAGCCTTTGTCGCCATAATATTTGGTACGGCGGTGGTGCAGATTTTTGACCTCCCAGTCGACACCATCGGCAGCCGCTTCGGCACCGTGGCGGCCTCGCTGCCTATGCCCTCCATTCCCGCCATCGACCTAAAGCAGATAAAGCATCTCGTCTCCCCGGCGGTTTCGATAGCGCTGCTTGCCGGAATTGAATCACTGCTCTCCTGCGTCGTCGCAGACAGCATGACCGGCAAAAAACACCGCTCCAACATCGAACTCGTGGGTCAGGGGCTGGCCAACATCGCCTCGCCGCTTTTCGGCGGCATACCTGCCACCGGCGCCATAGCGCGCACCGCCACCAACGTCAAGAACGGCGGCAAAACGCCCGTGGCCGGCGTTGCCCATGCGCTCGTCCTCTTCCTCATACTTCTTTTTTTCGGCAAATGGGCCGAGCTGATACCTATGGCGGTGCTGGCGGGCATACTGGTGGTCGTCTCCTACCACATGAGCGAGCTTCACATCTTCATAAAACTCTTTAAAAGCCCGAAAAGCGATGTCTCCGTTCTTATTATAACCTTCCTACTCACGGTTCTGGTCGACCTCACCGTGGCGATACAGGTGGGAGTCGTTCTCGCCGCGATACTCTTCATGAAGCGCATGGCCGACGTCACCCAGGCCGATTTCGTCCAGAGCGAAGACGCGGAAGAGGACAAGGAGAGCCAGGGGCCGGTAATACCAAGGGACATAAGCGTATACAAAATAAGCGGCCCCTTCTTTTTCGGCGCGGCGGAGAAGCTCAAAACCACCATGAGCCAGACAAGCTCAAGCCCCCGAGCCCTAATCGTAAACATGCGAATGGTTCCGGCGATGGACGCCACCGGACTGAGGGCGATGGAGGAGTTTTTCGCAAGGTCCGCCAAGGAGAAATCCCTATTTCTGCTTGTGGGATTGCAGGAGCAGCCGCGAAAAGTTCTTACACAGTCCGGTCTGATGGCACGCATGGGAGAAGAGAGGCTTTTCAGCACCCTTGGGGAGGCTATCGCTTACGCGGACAGAGAAAAACCCCGCAAAAACCGCATGTAGAGGTGGCTAAAGAGCCGGGCGCGCCCTGGCTCTTGCCGCGAGAAACGCTCTAATCTTTTTCGGCGATCGGGAGGTTCCCGATGGCGAAGATTGTTCGGTGTATGCAAATTTCACCCCGCCTTTGCCATTTTTGACCACTTTTGCGTGGATTGCAGGGGGGCTTTGAGCCATAGGGGCGGGTATTTGCAGGAATAAGGACTTGAAAACACGCCTTAAAGCAATATCAGCAAAAGACCTCCACCGCCTATAACACCGAGGTTCAGCCCCATCGAGAGGCCGTGGAGTTTTTTGAACTCCTGACGCTTGGGGTCTTCCGGCGGGGTGGTGACGAAGGAGGGAATCTCTTTTTTAAGCTGGGCGGCTTTCGGTTCTATGAAGAGAGCCTGGTAGGAGACCGCCGAGAGCATCGCCGCGAGTATTATCATCGCGGGAATCTTGCGCTTGGCCTTGGAAAAGGCGAGAAAAAGGAGCGACGCCGCGCCGCAGGCCATTCCCCAGTAAAAATACCCGGGGATTATTACGCCGATTATCGCTCCGGCCGCGTCGCGGTCATATCCCTTGAATATAAGCGGAGTCAGGACGAAGGTGAAGAGAGCCGCGCCGCCGAACCAGAGTGCCAGCGCCAGGCGGTAAAGAACGGGCAGGTATTTCATCTTGCTTAAACTTCCTCTTTATATGCGTTTGCCATCATTACGCCGTCGCGTATCTGCTGGGAGAGGTCCGCGACGCTTCCGGGCTGGTGCGGTACGAAAATCACGTTGGACTTGGAGGTCCCTGCGATAGATTTCATGGTGTCGAAATATTGAGTGAGCATTAGCGTTTCCATGACCACGCGGTTGTCGAGGCCGTGGACGTCCTGAAACATCGAGAGCGATTCTTGCAACCCCTTGGCTATCGCCTTTCTTTGTTCGGCGATGCCCTCGCCCTGGAGTTTCTTGCTCTCCTTTTCCGCCTGGGCTAGGGCCACCTGCTTGATCTTAGCCGCCTCGCCCTCGGCCTTGGCCGCCTGCTGGAGCCTTTGGGCCGCGTTTATGGCGTTCATTGACTCCACCACCTTCTGGTCAGGCTCGACCTCGTTCACGAGG
>SRXB01000018.1 GCA_009724975.1 bacterium
ATGCCAAGGTCGTGGGTGATGAGGAGTATCGCCATGCCGAAACGCTTTTGGAGCGATTTGAGGAGCTTCAGAATCTGCGCCTGAATCGTCACGTCCAGCGCGGTGGTGGGCTCATCGGCGATGAGGATGTCGGGCTCGTTGGCGAGAGCCATCGCTATCATCGCCCGCTGGCGCTGGCCGCCGGAAAGCTCGTGGGGGAAGGAATCGACCCTTTCTGCGGGGTTTTGGATGCCCACCAGCCCCAAAAGCTCCACCGCCCGCTCCCTCGCCTCGACCTGCCCCATCCCTCGGTGCGCCACCAGCGTCTCGACTATCTGCCTTCCTATCCGGTGGAGCGGATTCAGCGAGGTCATCGGCTCCTGGAAGATCATGGAGACGCGGTTGCCGCGCACTTTTCTAAGTTCTTCGTCCCGCGCCCCCAAAAGCTCCTTCTCGTCGAGGAAGATCTCGCCGGAAGGGTGGCTCGCCTGCGGGTAGGGGAGCAGTTTGAGCACCGAGAGGGCCGTGACGGATTTGCCCGAGCCCGATTCCCCCACAAGGGCGAGGGTTTCGCCTTTGGAGAGGGTGAAGCTCACCCCTTTTACGGCCTTTACCGTCCCGTAGGGGGAGGAGAACTCCACCGAGAGGTTCCGGACGCGAAGAAGGTGGCCGTTCATTCGCGCTCTCCCTCCGCCGCCCCGTAAAGGAGGGTCTTTCTCGGGTCGAAGGCGTCTCTGGCCGCCTCGCCGATGAAGATGAGGAGCGAGAGCATCGCCGAGAGGAGGAGGAAGGAGGTTATGCCGAGCCACGGCGCCTGAAGGTTGGCCTTGCCCTGGCTGAGGAGCTCCCCCAGCGAGGGTGAGCCGGGCGGCATGCCGAAGCCCAGGAAATCCAGCGAGGTGAGGGTGGTTATGGAGCCGGAGAGTATGAAGGGGAGGAAGGTTATGGTGGCGACCATGGCGTTGGGAAGGACGTGACGCCACATTATCACCGCGTCTGAGACCCCCAGCGCCTTCGCCGCCCGCACGTAGTCGAAATTTCGAGCCCTCAGGAACTCGGCGCGCACAATTCCCACCAGCCCCATCCAGCTAAAGAGGAGCATCAGCCCCAAAAGCCACCAGAAATCGGGCTCGACCACCGCCGAGAGGATGATGAGAAGAAAGAGTATCGGAAGGCCCGACCAGATTTCGATAAAGCGCTGGAGCCAGAGGTCAAGCCTGCCTCCGAAGTAGCCCTGCACCGCGCCAGCGGCCACGCCGATTACCGAGGAGACCGCCGTGAGCACCAGCCCGAAGAGGACGGATATGCGAAAGCCGTAGATGAGCCTTGCCGCCACGTCGCGCCCCTGGTCGTCGGTGCCGAGCCAGTTGACCCTTGTGGGCGGGGAAGGGACGGGTACGTCCAGCTCTTTGTTGGCGGTGTCGTAGGAAAAGGGTATCGGGGGCCAGATAATCCAACCCTTCTCCTCTATCATCGCCTTTACGGCGGGGTCTTTGTAATCGGCCTCGGTGTCGAAGATGCCGCCGAACTCGGTTTCCGGGTAGGTGAAGAGGACCGGCGAGTAAAAGGAGCCGTCGAAACGAAGCAAAATGGGTTTGTCGTTGGCGATGAACTCGGCGAAGAGGCTTAAGGCGAAGATGGCGGTGAAAATCCACAGCGACCAGTAGCCGCGCCTGTTGGCCTTGAAGTTGTCCAGCCGCCGCCTTCCCAGCGGGGTTAGGCTCGGCCACTTGAAAATCCTTTGCGCCACCGGCTAGCCCTCCCGCCCCTCGAAATCTATCCTCGGGTCGATGAACATGTAGGTGAGGTCGCTCACGAGGTTCATGACCAGCCCAAGGAGGGTGAAGAAGTAAAGGGTGCCGAACATTACGGGGTAGTCGCGGCTTATCACCGACTCAAAGCCCAAAAGTCCAAGGCCGTCCAGCGAAAAGATGACCTCTATGAGCAGGGAGCCGGTGAAGAAGATGGAGACGAAAGCCGCCGGAAAACCCGCCACAACTATCAGCATGGCGTTGCGAAAGACGTGGCCGTAGAGGATGCGCTTCTCGGTCAGCCCCTTGGCGCGGGCGGTGGTGACGTATTGCTTGTGTATCTCTTCCAGAAAAGAGTTTTTCGTCAGCATCGTCAGGCTTGCGAAGCCGCCGATGACCATGGCGGTTATCGGCAGCGCCATGTGCCAGAAATAGTCGGCGATTTTGCCAAGAAGGCTAAGCTCGGCGAAGTTTTCCGAGACGAGCCCCCTCAAGGGGAACCAGTTAAGGTAGCTTCCACCCGCGAAGAGGACGACCAGAAGGACCGCGAAGAGGAAGGATGGTATCGCGTAGCCGACTATGACGACGAGGCTTGATAATATGTCGAAGCGCGAGCCGTCTCGCACCGCTTTGGTTATGCCTAGGGGGATTGATATGAGGTAGATGAGAAGGGTCGACCAGAGGCCAAGAGAGATGGAGACGGGGAGTTTTTCCGCCACCAGCCCCGCCACGGTGCGGTCGCGGTAGAAGCTCTCGCCGAAATCGAAGAGCGCGTAGTTCTTCATCATCACCCAAAAACGCTCCCAGAGGGGCTTGTCCAGCCCGAACTGCTTTTTGAGCTGGTCAAGGAGGGCGGGGTCTATCCCCCTTGACCCGCGGCTTGGGTCGGAGCCGCTTTTTGGGGCCGCCGAGGCCCCGGCCTCGGAGCCGGAAGCTCCTCCCATCCTCGCCGTGGCCGCGACTCCCTTGCCTTTCATCTGCGAGATGACCTGCTCCACGGGCCCGCCCGGGGCCGCCTGCACGATGAGGAAATTAAGGAGCATAATCCCCACGAGGGTGGGGATTATGAGAAGGAGCCTTCGGGCGATGTAGGCGGTCAAGGGCGCGCTCCGGCTCTCACTTGGCGGCGTCCCGCGACCACCAGGCGTCGAGGGGGAGGTCGTAGGCGGGGATCGTCTTTGGGATGCCGAACTTGTTCCAGTAGGCGATCCTCCAGACGCTTATGTGCCAGTGGGGAATCACGTAATGGCCCCATTGGAGAACCCTGTCGAGGGCTTTTGAGGCGGCGACCAGCCCTTCGCGGTCCTTGGCGGAGATTATCAGCTCCACCAGCTCGTCCACCACGGGGTCCCTGATGCCGATGACGTTGCGCGACCCCTTTATCTCGGCGGCTTTGGAGCCCCAGAAGTCGCGCTGCTCGTTGCCCGGGGACTGGGACTGGCCGAAGACCTCGACCGTCATGTCGAAATCGAAATTCTCCATCCGGTTTTCATACTGGCTCGGGTCGATGGTGCGCACCTTCGCCTCTATGCCGAGTTTTTCCAGGTTTTTGGTGAAGGGGAGGGAGATGCGCTCGAAGGCGGGGTTGTCCATAAGGATTTCGAAGGCGAAGGTTTCGCCTTTGCCGTTGACGAGCTTGTTCTCTTTTACCTTCCACCCCGCTTCTTCCAGCAGGTTTTTCGCAGCGAGCATGTTTTCGCGAAATTTCTTGTTCGCGTCGCCGCCCGCTTCGACGGCGAAGGAGGGGGGGCGGTATTCCCTGGTGAAGACCTCTTCCGGCACGCGGCCCCTGAATTTTTCGAGGATTTTAGCCTCCTCGCCGGTTGGGAGGCCGGTGGCGGCCATCTCGGAATTGTCGAAATAGGAGCGGGTGCGGGTGTAGGAATCGTAGAAGAACTGCTTGTTGGCCGATTCGAAATCGAAGGCGAAGGCAAGCGCCCTTCGCACTTTGGGGTCGGCAAAGAAGCTTTTTCGGGTGTTGAAGGCGAAGCCCTGCATGCCGCTGGGGTTTTTGTTCGGGAAGGTCTTCAGTATTACCCTTCCCTCCTTCACGGCGGGGAAATCGTAGCCGGTGGCCCAGGTTTTGGCGGTGTTCTCGGCCCGAAAATCGTATTCGCCCGCCTTGAAGGCCTCAAGCGCCACTGTCTGGTCGCGGTAATAATCGATTCTGATTGTGTCGAAGTTGTTTTGCCCCACGCTCACCGGCAGGTCGGCCCCCCAGTAATCCTTGACCCTGGCGTAGGTTATGGACCTGCCCGCGTCCACGCTCTGGACCTTGTAGGGGCCGGAGCCGAGAATCGGGTCGAGGGTGGTTTTGTCGAACTCTTTTTTGGCGAAGAAATGCCTGGGCAAAACAGGCATCTCGCCGAGGATGAGGGGAAGCTCGCGGTTGAGGCCGTCGGCGAAGGTGAATTTCACGCTTCCCTCGCCTTCCTTGACCGCCTTTTTTACCGATCCGTAGTAGGAGCGGTAAAAGGGGTGGCCCTTGTCCCGAAGGGTCTCGAAGGTGAAGATTACGTCTTCGGGGGTTATCGCCTTGCCGTCGTTGAATCTGGCCTTGGGATTGAGGTTGAACTTCACCCAGGAGCGGTCGGCCGGGGTCTCCACGCTTTGCGCCACGAGGCCGTACATGGTGAAGGGCTCGTCGGCTGATTTGGTCATCAGGGTGTCGAAGGTGCGGCCCATGCCGGAGGGGGCGACCCCCTTGAGGATGAAGGGGTTCAGGCTGTCGAAGGTGCCGAGCGCGAAAAGCCGCTCTGCGCCCCCCTTGGGCGCGGCGGGGTTTACGTAGTCGAAATTCTTGAAGGTCGGCGGGTACTTGGGGCCGCCGTGCATCGCCAGGGCGTGGGCGGCGGCGTGGGCGGCGTGGGTGGAGATAAAGAGAGCCAATGCCGCCAGTGCAATTTTCCTGACCATTTCAAATCCTCGGCTTAAGCGGGTTATCCGCCCAATTCTCACGTTAGGGAGTGATATTGTAAAGGGCTGATTTGAACTTAGGGCGCGCGGATGCCGAGGTCGAGGTTTGACGGGGTGAAACTTCAATGACTACAAGTAGTTTTGAGTTGCAACCAAACGCGGTTCGGTAAATAATGCTCCATCTACAGCGAAAGGAAGCAAGATGAGACCGACCGAAGACGTGAACGTAAAATCCATAACGCCTATAATTGCGCCGGAAGACCTAAAGCAGGTCTTCCCGACCCCAGACGGCGGCTTTGAGCGCGTCTCGGCGGCGAGGCGCAAGATAAACGCGGTGATACACGGCGAAGACTCGACCATCCTCGCCATCGTCGGCCCCTGCTCCATACACGAGCCGACGGCCGCCCTCGATTACGCCCAGCGCCTAGCCGACCTCAGTAAGGAGATCGGCGACAGGCTCCTTGTGGTTATGAGGGTCTATTTCGAGAAGCCGCGCACCGCCGTGGGCTGGAAGGGGCTCATCAGCGACCCCGACCTCAACGGAACCAACCGCATCTCCAAGGGGCTGGGCGTCGCCAGAAGGCTCCTTTGCGAGATAACGCAGATGGGACTGCCAATCGCCACCGAGACCCTAAGCCCGATCTACCCGCAATATTTCGCCGACCTCATAAGCTGGGGTGGCATAGGCGCCAGAACCACCCAGTCCCAGACCCACCGCGAGATGGTGAGCGGCCTCTCCTTCCCCGTCGGGTTCAAAAACCCCACCAGCGGCGACCTCTCCGTCTCCTTCGACGCGATGCGCTCCGCCCGTTCCCCCCACAGCTTCCTGGGCATAAGCCACGACGGGCGCTCGGCGATAATCGAGACCGGCGGCAACCGCAACTGCCACCTCGTCCTTCGCGGAAGCGATTTTGGACCCAATTTCGACCACACCCACGTCTCGGAGGCTACCAGAAGGCTCAAAGAGGCGGGGCTGCCGCCCGGAATAGTGGTGGATTGCTCCCACGCCAACTCCTTCAAGGACCACATGAAGCAGGAGCTGGTGCTCAAGGACCTCATCGGGCAGATAAAGGACGGTTCCAACGTCTGCGGCTTCATGCTCGAAAGCTTCATCGGGGCGGGGAGCCAGAAACTTTGCGACAATCCGGCTGATTTGAAATACGGCGTATCCATAACCGACGCCTGCATCGACTGGGAGATGACCAGAAGGCTCCTTTTGGAGGCGGCGGAGGCGCTGGAGAGGTAAAACCTCCCAGCAAAACTCCTAAAATCGGAAAAGGCCCCTTTTCGGGGCCTTTTTTGCGTCTAGAGGCTTTCGCAGAGCGCTTTTAGCCTTGGCGTTCCCCGCGTGGAGGCGAAGCAGACGGCCAGTTCCCTGCAAAGCGATTCCCCCTCGCCCGCCTCCACCTTGCCGATTTTCATTATCGAGCTCGTTATAAGCGAAACGGCGGTCTCGAAGGCCCGCCTGCCGGACTCCATGGCGTGGCTCTCCACGAAATCATCGCCCCCCGGCGGTTTTTCAAGTGCCAGGGCGAGGGCTTTTTTCTCGGCGGCGTTCCCGTTGTGGTGAATTTCCGAGACTAGTATGTTGTGGCTCTTTCTGGTCAGGTCGAACTCGAAATCGGTGAGATCGTCGATTATCTGGAAGGCGGTGCCAAGGTCTTTCACGGCGTCGGCGGTGTTCTGAATCTGCGCCATCATCTCCTCGCCCTCAAGGACGGAGGGGGCGACTGTGGCGAGCTCAAAGAGCATCCCTCCCCTTACGCCGTGTACGTTGCGAACCATCTCCTCCGGCGTGGGTATCTCTTTCACCCCGCCTTCCTCAGAGCCCTCCAGAGAGCCGATTTTCGCCATCTTGTCCAGAATGCCCTTTTGGATGAGGTCGAACATCTGGTCGTCAAGAAGGCCGCTGGCCACCGCCTCGCGCCCCTCTTTCGCCACAAGCCTCTCGAAACACATCAGCTGCAAAACAGAGGTGTAGACGCTGCCGCCCCCTTGCTTCAGGGGGAGGAATGCCTTGTCCTCTCCGTCGAAGAGGTTGTCGGCGGCGGCGGTGGTCCCCATTATGCAGTAGTTGAGGGCCGAGTAGAAATCGAGGCGGCTTTTGGGGATGCCGAGATCTTTAAGGATGAGGGTGAAGAGGGTGATGAAGAAGTAGCGCTGGGCGAAGCGCGAGTCTTCCTTCGGGCAAAGCTCCCCGAAAAGCTCCCCGTCTATGGAGGACGGGCCGATGATGGAGGGGAGCGAGGCGTAAAGGCGCTCGACCGCGCCTTTTTGAATGGAAAGGGCCTCGTCGAAATCCTCTTTGCCGAGGGCCTCGATTACCATGTTGAGTTTTTCAAGGTCCTGGAAGACGGGGGAGAGTGTCATGAATGCTCCACGCTAAGGCGCGACCGTTGTTAGCCATGAAAGCGTGATTTTATTGCTAGGCGGGCAAAAGTGCAACGCTAATGGGAGAGGGGGGCGAGGTTTTCCGCGAGCCGCTGGCGCTTTAGCGCATCGGCGATGATTTTTCTCGTTTCCGAGGAGCTTTTCGCCGAGAGGAGGGCCTTTTTTATCCTCTTTAACTTGCCCGCGTCCACGCACTGGATGAAGCGCCTTATTTTGAGGAGGGCCGAGGGGGTTATGGAAAAGCGCGTGTACCCTAGCGCTATCAGCGCCGCCGCACCGTAGGGCTGCGCGGCCAGCTCGCCGCAGACGCTCACGTGTTTTTTGCGCCGAAGGGCGCTTTCGGCCAGCTCGGAGAGAGCCTTGAGGACCGCCGGATGCATCGGGTCGTAGAGGTGGGCCACCTTGCGGTTGCCCCTGTCCACGGCCAGAAGATACTGGGTCAGGTCGTTTGTGCCGATGGAGAAAAAGTCGGCCCCCGCAGCCATCTCGTCGAAGAGGAAGAGGGCCGAGGGAATCTCTATCATCGCCCCAAGAGGAACTTTTCCCCTTTCCAGGCCGAGTTTAGCCGCTTCGTCCGCCGCTATCGCCGAAGCGCGCGCCAGTTCCGCCGGATCGCTCACCATCGGAAAGAGAATCTTCACGGGGCCGTGGGCCGAGGCGCGCAATATCGCCCTTAGCTGCTCCCGGAAGACGTTTTCCATGTCAAGGCTTATGCGCAGCGACCGCCACCCCAGCTGGGGGTTCTCCTCGTGGCTGAGGGGCAGGTAGGGAAGGGGCTTGTCGCCGCCTATGTCCAGAGTGCGGAAAGCTATCGGCATACCGTTCATGATTTTCACGGCCCGCGAATAGACCTCGTACTGCGCCTGCTCGGTGGGGAGGTCCTGGCGCACGAGGAAGGGGAACTCGGTGCGGTAAAGGCCGATTCCAACCGCTCCGCCCTCTTTTATGCGCGGCACGTCGCTCAAAAGGGCGGCGTTGCCCTCAAGAGTGACCTCCACCCCGTCCAGCGTGGCGCAGGGCCTTACAAGGTGGGCCTTGAGCTTCTCGCTGGCGTTTTTAGTCTCGTCTTCGAGGCGGGCATATTCCTCGGTAATGGTTTGCGGGGGGTCGAGGAAGATCATTCCGGCGGTTCCGTCTAGAATCACTTGCTCGATTCCCGCCAGTTTGTAGGTGTCGGCGTCAAAGCCCACCACCGCCGGTATTCCCGCCGCCCTGCAAAGTATGGCGGTGTGGGAGTTCACCCCGCCCCGCATCAGCGCGACCCCCTTTAGCCCGGGTTGTATCAGCGAGGCGGCCTGCGAGGGGGAGAGATCCGAGGCGAGGACGACCGTGGGCTCGGAGAAGGAGCGTGGCTTGTCCCCCTCCTCCTTTCGCAGGTGTCCTATCACGCGGTGGGCGATGTCGCGCACGTCGGCGGCGCGTTCGCGAAGATAGGAGTCCTCCATCTTCATGAAGGTGTCGATATATTCGTGGGCTACGGCGACAACCGCCCTCACGGGGCCTTCCCCGCCCGCTATGTGTTTTCTTACCTTGTCGGTGAAGCCTCTGTCCTGAAGCATCAGAAGGTGCGCGTGGAAAATCTCCCCGTCCGCCTCGCTGAGAGCCCCGCTCACCTTGTCGCGCAGGGCGGTTATGTCGGCGGCGGCCTTCGCAAGGGCCTCGTCGAACTGCCAGAGCGCCTCCTCGACCGATTCGCAGGGGCATTCCCCCATCGCCTCAAGGTCCATCTTGTCGGTCATTACAAGGAGCCGACCCCTGCCGAACCCCGAGCTCGCGGGTATCCCCTTGAGGAAGGAGGCGGACCCACGGCTGTCGGATTCTTTCGGGATGGCCGCGTAAACCTTGGCCGAGAGCATCGCCGAGGCTATGAGGCCGGAAAGCTGGCCCGCGGCGGCGACGAACATGCGTATCTCGTCGGCGCTAAAGACCCTTGAATCCCTTGTGCGGACCGAGAGGACGCCGATGGAGTTGCCGAAGTAGAGGATGGGTATGCCAAGATAGCTTCCCAGCGCCTCTTCGCCGATATTGGGAAAGAATTTGAAGTCGGGGTGGGTGTCGGGTCGCGGGACGCTTAAGGGGGAGGCGCTTCGGAAGGCCAGTCCGGTCAGCCCCTCCCACGGCGACATGCGCACCGTTCCCACGGCGGTAGGAAAAAGCCCCCGCGTGGCCTTGAGGACCAAAAAGCCCTCCTCGAAAAAGTAGATGGAGACCACCTCCACCCCCATGCGCGAAGAGATGCTCTGGACAACCTTTTCAAGAGTCTTGGTTATGTCGGTGGAACCGGCTATCGCCGCCGCCACATCCTCAAGGAGAAGGAGTTCTTTGTTTTCAGGCAATTAAAGCCCCCCATAAAAAATCATCTACAACTAAAATACCCGCAAAAACGCCAAAAGTGACGTAGCCTCCTCAATTAGACGGCTCACCGAGCGATTTGGCGGCCAGCTCCCCGATTTTTCTGGCGAATTCGGCGGGGTTCTCTGCTTTGCCGCCCTCGCCGAGGAGGGCCAGGTCGTAAAGGAGCCCCGAAAGCTCCGCAAGGCGGGGGGAAGAGGGGTCTTTTTTATGAATCTGGCGCATCGAGGCGAGAAGCGGGTGCGAAAGGTTCACCTCCAGCACGCGCTTGGGCGGGTTCGCGGCCTGCCCCGCGGCTTTTGCCAGCTTGAACATAAGGGCGCTCATCTGGAATTCACCGGCGCAGAGGCAGGAGGCGGAATCGGTGAGCCTCTTGGAGGGGGCGACCTTCGAGACCTTTTCTTTCAAAATCTCCCCGATCGAAGATAGAAGGGCTTCGAACTCCCCGCTGTTTTGAGCCTCGTCGCCGGCCTCTGGCCCTATCTCGCCCTTCTCCGCGCTTCTGAGTTTCTTTCCGGAGTACTCTGTAAGGGAATCTACTACGAATTCGTCGATGGGGTCGGTCATCAAAAGGACCTCTATCCCTTTTTTGGAGAGGGCCTCAAGGTGGGGGCTGGCCGCAAGGGTCTCGGCGGAGTCGCCGGTGATGAAGTAGATGTTCTCCTGCCCCTCCTTCATCCCCTCCACATACTGGTCGAGGGTGACGTATTCGCCTTTGGAGAGGGTGGTGCGGTAGCGAAGGAGTTTCGAGAGCTTTTCGCGGTTCGGCGGGTCGATGTGGACGCCCTCCTTCAGCACCGCCCCGAACTGGCCGTAAAATTCCAGGTATTTTTCCCCCTCCATCTCAGAGAGGTGGTCAAGGACCTTTCGCACCAGGGCTTTTTTCATCGCCGTGACTGTGCGGTCCTCCTGCAGAATCTCGCGGCTGACGTTAAGCTTTAGGTCGGCGCTGTCAACAACTCCCCGCAAAAAGCGCAGGTAGGGAGGCAAAAGCTCTTTGCACTCGTCCATGATGAAAACGCGGCGGCAGTAAAGTTGTACCCCGTGACGGTGGTGCGGGCGCATGAAATCGAGGGGTTTTTGCTTCGGGATGTAGATGAGGGCGTCGAATTCGGTCGTCCCCTCCAGTTTCATGTGGAGCCACGAGAGGGGGTCGCTCCATTCGTGCGCTACGTGCTTGTAAAACTCGACGTACTCCGCGTCGCTAACCTCGCTTCGGGGCCTCGCCCAGATGGCTTTCATCGAGTTGAGGACGTCGGTCTTCACGACTTTTTTGAATTCGCCCTCCACCGGTTTTTGGGTCTCGTCCAGCACCGGCTCCTGACGCTCCACCTCCATCGTGACGGGGTAGGAGACGAAATCGGAGTGGCGCTTCACGACTTCGCGCAGGGTCCACTCGTCGGCGAAATCCTGGTCTTCATCTCCTATGGGGCGAAGGTGCAGGGTGATCTCGGTCCCCCGAGAGTCTTTTTGGGCTTCTTCTATGGAGTAGGAGCCGTCGCCCCCCGATTCCCACTTCACGGCAGCGCCATGGCCCGCCGCCCTGGTGACGAGGGTGATTTTGTCGGCCACCATGAAGGCGGAATAAAAGCCGACGCCGAACTGTCCGATAAGCTCGGGCGCGTGGCCCTCCTTTGCGTTTTTGAGCGCCTCGGAGAAGGCCGCGGTGCCGCTTTTGGCGATGGTTCCTATGTTTTCGGCGACCTCGTCGTAGGTCATCCCCACGCCGTTGTCCGATATGGTGAGGGTGCGGGCCTTGGGGTCTGGCTTTAGCTCGATGCGGTATTCACCCCCTTCGCCCGCGAGCTGCGGGTCGGTCTGCGCCTTGTATTTGAGCTTGTCTATCGCGTCGGAGGCGTTGGATATCAGTTCGCGAAGAAAAATCTCCTTGTTGGAGTAAAGGGAGTTTATAATAAGGTCCAAAAGCTCTGCCACTTCGGCCTTGAACTTGCGGGTGGATTTTTGGGCGGCCATCGCATCCTCCGGTTTTTATTTTTGTTTCGGTCCGATTTGGAAGATAACCACCCAAAGCGCCAAGTCAAGGTTCGGGGCGCAAAAAAAGACCCTTGACGAAGGGTGCGGCGCGAGCTTTAGTCAGTTGTCTTTTTTTCAGTCCAGTTCACTTGCATTGCGGGGGCTCCGTCAGAGGGAAGTATGCGGAAGTCATTTTTTTCAGGGAAATTTCTTGCGGGCGTGGGGTGTTTCCTTTCGGTGTTTTTTTTGTGCGGGGAGAGTAGGGCCGAGGTCGCCCTCGTCTCCGATTTCTCGGTCACAGCCGATGTGGTCCTGGCCTGCGACATAGAGGAGGTCCTCGCAGAGCGCCTTGAGGAGTGGGGGCTGGACGTCCTCATACGCAAGGACGCGAACGTCATACCCGACATAGTCGTCTCCGGCGAATACTGGTCAAGCGGCCCGAACGTCTTCGTTACGATGGTGATAACCGACTCGGTAGTGGGCAAAAACGTCGCGGGGAGGCACGCCTACATACCGCCGGACGTGGCCCTCTGCGAAGATGCGGCCCGTTCCTTCGTAGATTCCTACGCCAATCCCCAGAATGTAGTCGCCCACAAGGAGAACATAAGGGATACGAAGACCGGCATGGAGTTCGTCTTCATCCCTGGCGGCACTATGGTAACCGGCAAGGACGGGGCCCGACACAAGGGGGGGCTTGAGAGCTTTTTGATGGGGAAGTTCGAGGTTACCCAGGAGCAGTGGCAAAAAGTCATGGGTAGCAACCCCTCCAAATTCACCTACGCGAAGGATTTGCCGGTGGAGAACGTCTCCTGGGAGGAGGCCAGGGAGTTTATCAGGAAGTTCAGGGATATCACGGGCCTTGACGCCGCCCTCCCCTCCGAGGCCCAGTGGGAATACGCCGCCCGCTCAAGGGGCAGGAGTTTTCGCTGGTCGGGGACCAACATAGAGGCGAAGCTGGGGGAGTTTTGCTGGAATTGCTACAACTCGGGCGGGACCACGAAGCCGGTCGGCACCAAGAGGGCCAACAGCCTTGGCCTTTACGACATGAGCGGCAACGTCTGGGAATGGTGCGAAGACTCTTATATGCCAAGATACAAGGACGACCCCGTTTACGAGCCCGACAAGAAGCTTCGGGTGGTGCGCGGGGGCTCCTGGATGAGCCCGAACACCCCAACCCTCACCAGCGCGAGGGACGCCGACGACCAGACCAGCCGCTATTCCGACAACGGCTTTCGCCTGGTGGTCAAACTTAAAAAGTAGTCACCCCTTTTTCGAGAGGGCGGCCCGCAGGAGATCCTCCATCGACCCCATTTTGGCCGCTTTTTTGGGTTCCTCGCGGGCGGGCTTGCTCATGCCCTGCTCGTAGTCCCCCAAAAGCTCACGCGAATGCTCGTCGTCGTGGCAGTAGACGCAGAGGTTCTCCCAGTTGGAACCGTCGGGCGGGTTGTTTAGGTGGTTGTTGTCTTTGTGGTGGACGGTCAGGAGGCGAAGGTTTTTGCCTGAGAACTCCCTCCCGCACCTGGCGCAGACCGACCCGTGGATTTTCAGGGAAAGCTCGCGGTATCCGGCGACCGGAATCGAAGCGCGAAGACCGGCTATGGCCGAGTTCACCTTCTCTTCCGAAACGGGGGCGCCGCTCCTTTGTGGCCGTTTCTTCTCCATCTTCAATCCATCAATAATACGGCGACCCGCGCCTCTTTTTTCCGCCGGCCGCTCCCATGATCCAGCCTACCCCGAAAATGGCTGCTCCCGCCAGAAACCACTTTATACGCGAGGAGTTCTCGCGCTCGCCCATCCTCGCCCTGAGGTCTTCCGCCTCATGGGATAGCGCGATTTTTTCCTCCGATAGGGAGTCGCGCTCCTCTATCAGGGTCTGCACGTTCTCCGAACCCTCTTTAAGAAGGTCGTATTTTTTCTGCATCGCCAGAAGCTGGCCCTTGAGGGCCTTCACCTCCTCCTGGGTTGCGGCGCCCTCCTCGCAAAAGGCGGGGGTGGCCGAGAGGAGAAGCAACATAACGGTGACCAAAGGAAAAATTCTTTTCATCGTTTCCATCCGAAGAAGTTTTCGCCGATTATACTCCGCCGCGCCGACAAATTGAATACGGGCGGGCCTGAAAATACCGCCGCAAACCGGTCGGGCGCAAAAAAATGCGATGCGGCGAGGGATTTTTTTCAAAAATACCTTTTTTCACAATTGACAAACAAAAGACCGGTGGCAGACTTACTCCAAAATTTAATTTCCTGCCGCCCCCCCGAGCTCACAAGTCGTCCAGAGCCGGGGGGCTTTTTTTATGCCCCCAGAGGCTTTTTTTTGAAGCGCGATTTGGTATGGTTTTTTTATGTGGAGCGTAAAAGGAGATTTCACCAAGTTGCCCGCGATTGTGGTGGCGGGCACCAGCGAGGGTTACCGACCCGTGGGTATCGAGGCGGGTGGCAAGGCGATGCTTCGGCTCGACGGCAAGCCTTTGGTGGCCATGGTTGTGGAAGCCCTCGTGAACTCCCCGTCTATCGGCGATATTTACGTGGTCGGGCAGGAGGCTTACCTGAAAAAAAGCGTGGAGGATTACGGGCGGGGCAGGGCGGTGACCATAAAGCAGGGCTCCAACCTTGTGGAGAATGTTATGCTGGGCTACGAGAGGGCCCGAAAGGAATCGCGCACCCCCTACGCGCTGGTCCTCTCGGGCGACATGCCC
>SRXB01000218.1 GCA_009724975.1 bacterium
ATGACAAAAAAGCCCCTGAGCCTTATACTTTTAGCGGCAGCGCTGTTAATCGCCAACGCGGCGGATACATATGCCCAGGGGAAAGGCGAGATAGCGTGGCAGGGCAAATTTCCGCAAAGGGTCGCTGGAAAAGCGGTCGTAATGTGGAATCCATACCCGGGAGCCATAAAGTATGTGCTTACAAGAAAAGAAAAGGATGGCGGCGTTGTAATAAGTTGGGAAACCAACCAGAACTATTACGTTGATGAAAGGGCTGAACGCAAAAAAACTTACAACTATACCATCACGGCAATAGGTTCCGACCAAAGACCCCTGGCAGTATCGCAAACAAAAACGTTAGAAGCCGACATCATCAGAATCCCAAAAATAAGCAATAGCTATCAGGAAGACGGCAAAATATTCATAATATGGAATGGAGACGCCAATGCGTCGTTCCATAATGTATACAGAAGCGAAAAGGGTGGTAAGGAACCAAAGAAAATAGCATCGGTCCGAACCGACAAATACATTGACGCAAATGTATTGCCCAACCAGAAATACACTTACTTCATCAAATCGGTCGATAAGGAACAAAAAGAAACGGAACCTTCCAATTATCTTGAGGTTTCAGTCCAGCCGTGGGAAGGCGCGCCCCAGCAGGGGCCGGTGCAACGGCGATATCTCTCGGCGGTGGGGATGATAATCGGCCAGACCACCGCAATCTTCAGCGAGCCCACCGACATGGTTTTTCGGCGCGGCAAACTTTTCGTCACCGACATCGGCTCCAGAACCGTCCAGGAGATAGCCACCGACGGCACCTTCATCCGCAAGCTCGGCAAAATGCCCGCCAATTACCCCTACGAGTGGGGGATTCCCTGGGGCATAGACTCCGACGCCGAGGGGCGGGTTTTTGCCGTCACCTACATGAAAACCCCGCGAGTCCGCATCTTCGACCGAAACGGCTACATGCTTCTGGACATGGTCATCCCCAAGCCCAAGGAGATGGAGGACCACCCCCTTGTTCCCCAGCCTATGGATGTCCTCCTCGACGGGACGGGCGGCTTCTGGGTCACGGAATACTCCTACGGCCAGCTTATTCATTTCGATGAAAAAGGGGTTGAGCTTCAGAGAATAGGCGTTCCCAAATTCCTTGAGGAGGGGGGCCCCTTCAAAACCCCTACTTTTCTGATGAGGCAACCCTCAACCGGGGAGATGTGGGTGTCGGAGAGCCTCCAGGGGCGCATCTACCGCGTCTCGCCTGAAGGCGCTGTGGTCGGCTATATAGAGCGCAAAGAGGGGGAATACGGCGTTTTGATGCTTCCCAAGGGGCTTGGGCCTGGTGAGGCTGGGGAGACGCTGGTGGTGGACGGGATGCTCGGGAGTCTTCAGTCCTTCGACGAAAAGGGCAACCTCGTGGCGGTCTACTACACCGACGACATGGAATACCTTGAACTGCCCTCCATAGTGGCGCAAGCCTTCGACCCCGCCACCGGCGACATCTACCTCTCCTCGAAGATAGAGAGCGCCATCTTCAAGCTCCAGCTGGTGGATTTCAAGTAGCCGCCCTTATATCCCTGAACTCAAAGCCGTTCGGCGCCCGGTAAAGTGCTCCGGCCCCGTTTCTTTCCCTCTCAACCTCCACCAGTTCGGAAACGTTTACCTTTCCCGAGCCGTCGGGCAGGTCGATTACGTAGCGAGGCGGAGGCGAGGCGGCCATTTTCAGGTAGTTGCGGAAAATGCCGAGCCCCTCCCTGATGGAAACCCTGAATTTTGCGTTGCCCTCGGCCCTGTCTGGGTGGTGGAGGTAGTGGGGGGCCACCCCCAGCCCGAAAAGCGAGGCGAAGAGGCGGTCCAAAGTCTCGGGGCGGTCGTTCACCCCTTTTAGGAGCACGCTCTGGTTGGCCAGCGCCGTCCCCGACTCCTTAATCTTCTCAAGGGCTGTCGCCATGGTCGGGCGAAGCTCGTCGGGGTGGACGGCGTGAATGATTACGCGAAGCGGCCTGGGGCTCCCGAGGAGTGCTCGGCAAAGGCCATGGCCCACCCGCGAGGGGTTGACCACCGGAGCGCGGGTGTGGAGGCGCAGGCGCTCGATGCTAGGTATCGAACCGAAAATATCGATGAGGCGGGAAATTTTATCGTCGCCAAGGGTGAGGGGGTCGCCGCCGGAGAAGATAACCTCCTTCACCTCGGGATTTTCGCCCACATAAGCGGCGGCGCGGGCGATATCCTCATCGGAGGGCTCCCGCTCCCTGCTCGGCGGGTTGCCGCGCCGAAAGCAGAAGCGGCAATAGAAAAAACAGCGGGAGGTCGCGGTGAAGAGGACCCTGTCCGGATATTTGCGGTAGAGGAAGGGCGCCAGGCGAAGGGGCGATTCCCCCACGGGGTCTTTAAAGGCGTCGGGGTCGGGGCGAAGCTCCTCGGGCGAGGGGTCGCCCACGGACAAAAGGGCGTCCGCGGCGGCGCAATCCAGTGCGTGCCGCCTGTATTCCTCCGGCCAGAGGGCCGGAAAAGGGTTGAAGCCTTTGTTTTCCCGCAAAAAAACACCGCCTGCGGCAAGAAGATTTGACAACAAGGGACAAAACGATTATTAACTAGCCACGCAAAATCAATGGTAACAGAAATCCGAGGAGAATTTCGACATGTACAAAGCAGGGGACTTAAAAAAAGGCCTCAAACTGGAGATAGACGGCGATCCCTACCTCATCGTGGGTTTTGACTTCGCCAAGCCCGGCAAGGGGCAGGCGATTTACCGCTGCCGCCTCCGCAACATGATAAACGGCACCCAGTTCGACCGCTCCTACCGCTCCGGCGACGTCTTCAAGCCCGCCAGCCTTGAGGAGCGCGAGATGCAGTACCTTTACACCGACGGCCATTTCTACACCTTCATGGACAAAAAGACCTACGACCAGGTGCAGATGACCGAGGAGCAGCTGGGCGACGACCGCTTCTACATCAAGGACAACCAGGATGTGGACATTCTCCTCTGGCAGGAGCGCCCCATCGGCATGACCCTTCCCAACTTCGTCAACCTGCGCGTCATCAAGACCGAGCCCGCCGCGCGAGGCGACACTGCAAACAGCGTAACCAAGCCCCTTACCCTCGAAACCGGCTACGTGGTGGCTGGCCCTCCCTTCGTGGACGAGGGCGATCTGGTGCAGATAGACACCCGCACCGGCGAATACGTGACCCGCGTCAAAGAGTAGAAGTTGGACGCCAACGAAATCCAAAAGGGGCTCGCCGCAAAGAGGCGGGCCCTTTTTTTACGCGCAACCCTCCTTGCGGCGATCCGCAAGTGGTTTAGCGCCCAAGATTTCCTCGAAGTCTCGACGCCGGTGCGCCTTCCCGCTGTCGCGCCCGAGGCCCACATCGACGCCGAACCCTCCGGCGGCTGGTTTTTGCAGACAAGCCCCGAACTTTGCATGAAACGGCTCTTGGCCGCCGGTTACGGGCGCGTTTTTCAGATTTGCCCCTGCTTTCGGGCGGGCGAGCGCGGCCAAAAGCACCTGCCGGAGTTTTCCATGCTCGAATGGTATCGCGCCAACGCCGATTACTCGGCCCTTGAGCGCGATCTTGGCTCCCTTTTGCCCTTTTTGGCGCGAGAGCTTTGCGGCGCGAGCGAAATTTCTTTCAAAGGCGAAAAAATCAAGCTGGGCGAGGGGTTTGAGGTTTTGACCGTCGCCGAAGCCTTCGCGAAATTCACAAAAAAGACCCCGGAAGAGGCGATACGCGAGGGGCAATTCGACGAGCTGATGGCTTTTGAGATAGAGCCTGGCCTAGGCAGGGGAAGGCCGACGATTTTGAAGGATTACCCCGCCTCCCTCGCGGCCCTTTCCCGCCTTGGCGTCGCCAATCCGTCCATTTGCGAGCGCCTTGAGCTTTACGTCGCCGGGGTCGAGCTGGCCAACGGCTTTTCCGAGCTTTGCGATTCCGGCGAACAGCGAAGAAGGTTCGAGCGCGAGAACGCTCTTCGCCTTGGACAGGGAAAAGAGAG
>SRXB01000545.1 GCA_009724975.1 bacterium
AAAACCTCGTCCACCTGCGCTGGTGAATCCACGCTTATCCCCAAATCCTTCAATATCCCGTCGCGGATGTCGTAAATCCACCCGTGCACCACCAGCTCGTGTCCGCGAGCCCACGCCTCCTGCACATAGACCGTTGAGCAGACGTTTTTAACCTGCTCGGCGACGTTAAGCTCGCAAAGCCTGTCGATGCGCTTTTCTTCGGCAAGAGCGTCAAGCTCGGCGCGGTATTGCGAATAAATATTGCGCACCGGATGTAGCCAGTTGTCTATTAGGCCGTGCTGGCGAGCCTCCAGCGCCGCCGAAACGCCGCCGCACCCGTAATGGCCGGTGACGATGACGTGGTTCACCCCCAGCACCGAAATTGCGTACTGCAAGACCGAAAGGCAGTTCATATCCGAAGAGGAAACCACATTAGCCACGTTGCGGTGCACAAACATCTCGCCCGGCTCAAGCCCCACGATCTCGTTGGCGGGCACGCGGCTGTCGCTGCACCCTATCCACAAAAAGCGAGGCTTTTGCTGTTTGGCGAGGCGCTGGAAAAAAGCGGGGTCTCGCGTAGTGATAGACTCGATCCACTCGCGGTTGTTCCTGAAAAGACTCTTTAGCTCATCCATCTGAAATCACGCCGTGAAGAAAATTTCTTAAACCTCCCCGCATGATACCAGATAACCGCCACGCTTCAACGGCCCTAATTAAGGCGGCGCGAAAGCGCGCAGCGCGAGCCAACGTCCGTTACCTAAACGGTCCTTTCAACGAAGCAGTGAGCGGAGCGCGGTAAGGGCGGCGGCGGGTTGAGTGAAACGAATGCCCGCCACGCCCAAGCCGGAGCGAGCGGTCGAACGAAGTGAGAGCTTTGTTGCAGGGCCGGTTTCTTGCCCACTTCTTTTAAAA
>SRXB01000019.1 GCA_009724975.1 bacterium
TCGCGCCCGCCGTGGCCCCTGCCGTGTTTCTCCCTGTCCCATTTGTGTTCCTTGAAATAAACGGGCGGGTAGCTCTTGATGACGTTCACGTGGTGGCGGTGGGGGTCGTTGTCGCCCATGTCCAGCACTATGAAATCCCGGTCGTCGTAGACCATGACGGGCGGGCGGGTTTTCGTCTGAACCCACTTGCTGCCGCTAAGGTAGAAATAAAGGCCCCTGCCGAAGTCGAAATATACTCCTACGGACGGGTAGTAATAGTAGGAGTAGATCGAGCCCCCGGGGGGAGGAGCCCATACGGGGGCGGGGGCCACGACCACCGGCGCGGGAGCGGCCACAACAGGCACTCCGATGTTTACATTTATCTTCACCTCCGCGAACGCGGGCAAGGCGATGGACACAGCCAGAAATGCTCCGGCCCCAAGGGCCGCGTATCCCATCTTTTTCATCTCATCATCCTCCTGAAGGGCTTTGTTTGCCTAGCCCGTGAAAGCCAATACAGGGAAAAGCGGTCAATTGTGACAGCGCTCCTCCTTTGTCTTGTTCATCTGGTATTCGTCATGGGGCTCAAGGTGGACTATTACATCAACGACCCCCTCGATGGAATCGCAGATGCGCCGCTCCGCCTCCTCGGCTATGGAGTGGCCCTTAGCAACCGTCAGGGAGGGGTCCACCTGTATGTGCAAGTCGACGTGGACCTGCGAGGAGAGCCCTCTGGTCCGTATAGCGTGGCACCCCTTCACCCCTTCGACGGACAAGGCTATTTTCTCCACCTCGCCCACCCCGATGCGGGCGCTGTCGGAAAAAATCTCGTGCGAGCGCCGGAAGACGCCCCAGGCCGTCCACAATATAGCCACCGCCACCAAAAGGGCGATTATGGGGTCGGCCAGGTAAAGGCCCATCTTGACGAGGCCCAGCCCGACCAAAACCCCGACGCTCACCAGGATGTCGCTGCCGGTGTGTGAGGCGTCGGCGATCAGGATGTCGCTTTTAAGCTCCCGCCCCTTCCTCGCCTCGTACCAGGAGACGAAGATGTTTACCGCCAGCGTCGAACCCATCACCACGAAGGAGCCGATGTCGACCCGTGGCGGCTCGCCGCCGCCAAGAAGCCTTGCAACGGCTTCCGAGCCTATTTTCCACGAGGCGAGAAGGAGCATGGCCCCTATGACCGTGGAGGCGTAGGTCTCGTACTTGCCGTGGCCGTAAGGGTGGTCGCTGTCGGCGGGGCGCGCCGCCAAACCCATGCCGACAAGCCCGACGATGTTCGAGGTGCCGTCGAAAACCGAGTGGAAGCCGTCGGCCTGCATCGAAACCGAGCCTATTGCGAGACCCCAGAAGAGTTTTCCCAGCGCCACGGCAAGATTCAGGGCCAAAACAACCCACAGGACCCGCCTTATCTCGGCGGCCCGCCCGTTTTTGCTTTCGTTATCTTCCCTTCTGTATCCCATTTTCTTTTTCCGTTTTTATTTTACACCTTTTTGCGCGTCTCGGTCACTGCCCCATTGAGGAAAGCATGGCGGCGGCGTTTTCATTCCCCGGGTCGATGCGCAAAACTTCCCTGAAATGGAAGGTCGCCTCCGCCCTCGCCTCCTTGTCGCCCATCAGCAGAAGGCCGATGTTGTAATGGGCCTTGAAATCGTCCGGGTGGAGCGAAAGGAGCCTTCGGTAAGTGCGGACCGCCTCGGGCTCGCGCCCCATCTTAACCTGCGCCACCGCCAGCCCGAAAAGGGCCCCGCGGTCCTTCGGGTCTATGGAGAGGGCTTTTTTATAGCACCCTCCGGCCCGGGAGAAGCGCCCCTTTGAAGCGTGGGCCGCCGCCTCGGCAAGCGTCGCGCCAAGAAGGTCGCCGCGCCCCTCCCTTGAAAGCGAGAGCACCATCTGGCCCTCGAAAGTCTCAAGGTTTCCCTTGATATCCTTGAGGAGTATCTCGTCCACCTTGTCGTAGCGGCCAAGCCTTGCCCAGCTTTGGGCAAGGCAAAGATTCGCGCCGGGAAGCTCTCCGTCAAGGGCCTTGGCTTCCAGAAAATAATCGCGCGCCGAGGCGTAATCGCCTTTTTCAAAGGCGGCGCTCCCCAAAAACTCGATAGCGAGGGCGTTTTTGGGGTCGATTGAGCGAATGTAGCCGAAAAGGGAGGTCGAATCCCTCCACTTGGATATGTAGGCGAAGGATAGGCCGGCAAAAAGAAGCGCGGTAAGGGCCAGCGAAGCTATCGGGATTATCCTGGGCGACCCCCACCCCGAAAACCGCTTTTCAAGATGCCAGAGAAGGCCGCAAAAGAGGCCGATGTGGGGCAGATAGGCGAAGCGGTCGGAAAAGGTCTGTATGCCCGCCGGAACAATGCCGCTGTTAGGCAGTAGCAATATCAGGTACCAGAACCAGCCGAAGGCCAACTCGGGGTGTTTTTTCCTGCCCCTGAAGGCAAGAAACGAGAGCGCAAAAATGGCCAGAAGGCCGACGCCTCCCAGGGCGATTCTCGTCGCATCGAGGGGAACGGTCCCCTTTATCGATAGATTTACCGGCCAAATCGTGTGCCACAGGTAGATAAAGTAGGAGGAGCCGACATTGGCCATGATGCCGAGCGGTCCGTAGCCGCCGGCGCTTCTCGAAACCGATTGGGAGTGGGCGGCGAGGGTGAGATACACTACCGCAAGGGAAAATATCGCGAGAGGAGCCTTCTCCGCCGCCAGCGAAAGCCATTTGCGCCTGTTTTCCTTAAAGCCGCCCTCCGGGAGCCGTTGAAGGGGCCAAAAATCCATAAGGAACAGGGTCGCGGGAAGGACCACGGCGACCGGCTTTGACAAAAGGGCGAGCACGCCGGTGAAAGTTGCCAGCGCGAGGAACCCAAACCCCTTGCGGCGGGCGTAAAGGACGTAAGAAAGGAGGGTTGCGGCGAAAAAAAATCCCGCCAGCACGTCTTTTCTCTCGGTTATCCACGCGACCGACTCGACCCTCATCGGGTGAATGGCCCACAATAGCGCCGTGGCGAGGGAGAGCGCCGTAGAGGAGGTGGCAAGGTATAGGGCGAGGAATAAAAGGGCCGCCGCGCAAGCGTGGAGGAGGGCGTTGGTGGAGTGGAAGGCCCCGGGGGAAAAGCCCGAGAGCTGAACGTCGGCCATGTAGGAAAGCCAGGTGAGCGGGATGTAGAAATATTCGTAGGAGCCCGAAAAGGCGGTTCTTATGGAGCGCAGGTCGAGGCCGTCGGCCAGAAGACCGTTGTCGCGCACGTAATAGACGTCGTCCAGGTGAATGTAATCGAAGCCGCGTACGGGAAGATAGAGCGCGCCGACGGCGGCGGCGACCAAAAGGGCGAATAAAAGCGCTCTTTTGGAGCTCATCAGCCGCGCTTTGTATTACTCTTGCGCGCCATGCGCAAGCCAAGGCGCTTGGAGATCATTTTTTATCTTCCGGCCTGTAGCCGTTTACGTCGGCGCCGACCACGGGAGCGGCCAAAAAGCCCGAATAATCGACCTTGTCCTGAATGTATTCACCCCCCCAGCCTTCGTAGGTGCGCTTGGGGAGGTCGAAAAAATCCTTTATGGTCGATATGTCGGCGTCCAGCCCTTTTTTATTCATCTCGGCGGTAGTGGCCTCGCCCCACCAGTTGCCCCGTGCGTTCACGGTGGCGCCATCTTCTTTAAAACTGTCTTCGATGTGCTGGGGCGTCGCTCGCCCTCTCTCGGTCATCCCTTCGTTTCTCGCCTGCTCCGAGCGCACCGGCTTTTGCGAGGCGCGGCGCTCCCAGTCAGCGCTCATGTCTTCCAGTTCGAGGTCAATTTTGTTGCCCTCGATGTTGTTGGCTTCAACTTTGGCGTACGAGGAGAGGGTGAGGTGTATTCCCACCTCGTTTTTTGAGATCCGGTTCTTCACTATACCCGGGTTGCACATCTGAACGCACAATATCGCGGTCTTGTTCTCCTCGAAAATGTTGTTTTCAACCTCGGGATCCGACCGCTGAAAACAGCGAAGGCCGATTTCCGACCTGGTCACGGTGTTGGCGTAAATGCGCGGGGAGGCGAAGCGCATGCAATAAATGCCTATTTGGGTTTCGCTTATCTTGTTGAGCGCCAGCACTGTGCGGGGGCCGCCCTGGTTGACTATTATGCCGCCCTTGCACTTTTTAACCTGGCAAGACTCTATTATGCTGTCGTCGCCTATTATGGCGATACCCGTCTCACACTCGGAGATTGTCGAGTTTATTGCCCTTAACGCGCTCTTTTGCTGGACATCGATGCCGATTTTCGCGACCCTTTCAATGGTGCAGCCAACCATGGCCACAATCCCGCCGGTAGCGATGTTCATCGCGTTTTCACCAGCCCTGGAAATGCGCGTTCCAGAAATTGCAAGGGCGCTGGCGGTCGCAACGTGAACTCCCTTGGCGGTTTTGTCGATGGCTGAGTCTTCCACCTCGACCTTGGAGTTGGCCATGCCCAGATGGTCGGCTCCAAGTATTTTGGCGAAGGATATGAAAGACCCTTTGTGGGAATCTATGAAGATGATTCCTCCCCACGGTTGCGGGTCGGTCGAGTCCTTCGAGGGAAGGCCGGTAAGGGTGATCGGGTTTTGGGCATTTCCCTGGGCCATGAGTACGCCGTTGACGGTGAGGCTCCCCTCTGGAGAGAAGACGACCTTGGTTCCGGGCTTTATGGTGAGTTTGAGCTCCGCTCCTACGACTACGTTCGAGGTCACGTTGACCGCGCCCGACCACTCGGTGTCCTTGTCCAAAAAGGAATCGGCGGCCACCGCGTGGCTTCCGATGGCTATCAGGATGGTCAGGAGCAAAAGGGCGTTGGCGAAAGGTCGCTTCATCTGGCGTTTAGTCTCTCTTCCCAAAATCAATTGCCCAAAAGTTTTCTTTTAAGGCGCGTTTTGGTCATTTGCAGTACGTGTTCCCTCGCCTCGGCCCCGAACCTCTGGCTGACCAGCTCAAGGTAGGCGGGGTTTTCAAAATAACGGTGGAAGGCCTCGTCGCGGAAGGCAAGAACCTGGGCCGGAGTAAGGTATTTGGTGGGCAGGGGCTTCATGTCGTAGGCGTATTGGGAGTAGCCAGCCCAGGTCGAGGGGAGCTCCCACCCCTCCTCTATCGCCGTCTCGTAAAGGGCCGAGCCCGGGTAGGCCATGGCACAGTTGAAGTTGGCCCACTCGGTGTTCAGTTCAAGGGCCAGCTCCAAGGTCTCGCCCATCGTCTGAAGGTCGTCCTCGGGAAGGCCGAAGATGTAGTTGGCCCCTATGTAAATGCCTGCTTTCCGTATCTCACCGACCGCGTCGAATATCTTGTTTTTCTTGAACCCTTTCACCGCGTCGCCGCGAACCCTCTCGCTCGCCGACTCGACCCCGAGGGCGAACCACTTGACTCCGGCGGCCCTTATTTTTTCAAGGTCCATCCCCTTCAGTGTGTCGACCCTCGCGTAGGCCCAGATGTTAAGGCCGTAATCGCGCTTGACGAGCTCATCGCAGATTCCCATGACGTGGTCTTTGTCGAGTACGAAGAGCTCGTCGGCGAATTTTATGTTTTTGACGCCGTACTCCCTCACAAGGATGTCAATCTGCCGCAAAATTGTTTCGGGGCTCCACATGCGGTAGCTTTTGGCCTTGCTCGAAAGGCCCATCACCGCCTCGCCGCTTTTGAAGGGAGCCTGTATGCAGCAGAAATTGCACCTGAAGGGGCAGCCGAGGGTTGTGTAGACGGCGGCGTAGGGGGTGCGCGAGGGTTCGCCGAAGGCGTGCCAGTTGTGGGCGCGGTAGCGTTCCATTGGAAGGAGGTCCCACGCGAAATCGCCCATTTCGCCGTCGAGGTCGGTTACAAGCGGCGCGGGCGGGGTCTTCACCGTAGCGCCATCTTTTTCAAATATTAGCCCCCTCGCCTCTTCAAGCGCCCTCTTGCCGGAAAGCGCACCCAAAAGCTCTACAACCGTAACCGGACCCTCTCCGGTGCAGACGAAATCGCAAGCTTCCTCGGCGAAGGTGCGTTCGGGCAGGGCGGCGACGTGGCCGCCTATCATTATGGTCGGCACTTCGGGAGCCGCGCCCTTTATCAGCCTCGTTATCTCGCCCGCCGCCGGCATGACCTGCGTGGAGGCGGAAGGGTTGTGGCCATAGACTATTACGGCGCAAAGTCTCGGGTTGGCCCGCGCCACCCGCTCGGCGGTCTCGGCGTAGGTGAGCTCTTCGGCGTTGGCGTCGATGGCTTCCACCGTAAGCCCCTTGCCGCGTGCGTAGGCGGCGATGAGAAAGACCCATACCGGCGGCTCGATGGCGGCGTATTCGCCCGCGAGAGCCTGATAGACGTCTTTTCTGCCGCCCGGATTGACGAGGAGAAGGTCGACGCGCTCAGACATCCTCGCCCTTCCTTACCGTCATCGTGGTGATGCCGTCGGGCGAGTGGAAAGTTCCAGCGAGGCGCGCAAGGGTCGCTATCGTCACCACGTCGCCCGGGCTCAGTATGGGGTCGTTGTTCTTGGTGTAGAGGCCGCCCTGCATGACGAGGATTATCTCATCGTGCGGCCTTTTCAAAAGCTCGGAGGCGTCGGCGAATTTCTCCACCGTCAGGGAGGTGCTGCAAATCTCGTAGGAGTCGGCCCTTCCCAGCCCTGGCTCGCTTATCGTTATGCAGGAGTCGGTCATCGGCACGCGGCATTCCTCGCCCTCGTAGGGCTGCTCCTTCCTGCCGTAGATATCGTCCAGCCGGACGAGGTCTTCCTTGTTAGGCGGGCTCTCGACCTCGATGACATGTATGCCATCGGGAGAGATGGCGCGGGTGGAGTGGAAGAGCCCCTCGCGCAACATGAGTTTGCTAAGGGCGCGAAGCTGTACATGGCCGTTCAGGAAGGAGACCTGGGCCTCGCCGTCGAGGAGTATGTAGCCGGTCTTCTTGCAGGGGTGGCAATGGAGCGAGGTCTGCCTGCCGTGGCTTATGTGCAGGTACCAGATGGCTATCTTGTCGCTCTCGTACATGAGATATTCGTAGCCCCAAGGCTTTTTCACGACCTTGTCGCAAAACTCACTCATCGCATCCCGCCTTTCGGGCCAAGATATCCCTCGCCGCCGCCGCTATAGACAGCGCGTCGGGAAAAGCGTTTTTCAAAGGATCGCAAAGGCACTTCGTCCTGTCGGCCAGACCAAGGGCCCTCACCGGCTTGCCCGTGGCGTTTGAGAGCGAATAGGCTATCGCCTGAGAAGCCCCCGCTATCTCGTGGCCCGCGTCCACCACAAGCCCCCTGCCGGAACTTCTCAGCGGGGCGAGGAGCCTTTCGTCAAGGTTGAAGGGCTTTAGCCAAAGAAGGTGCACCACGTTGCAGGCTATCCCATCGCCGGCCAGCATTTTGGCCGCCTTCACCGCCTCGAAGCGGGTGACGGAGACCGCGTAGATGGTTATCCGGGCGTTTTGGGCCGAAATATCGGGCAATTCCTCGGTGTTGAGGTAGCTTGCGCGGTGCTCGCTCACTATCATCGGGTCGTCGTGGGCCATAAAATCGTCCCACACGGCCTTGTATTCCAGCGGTGTGACGGGCGCGGCGACCCTAAAGCCAGGAAAGTGCATGAAGATTGAGTGCAAAACGCCCGAATGGACCGGCCCCGCCCCCTCAGCGGCTATCGCCCGCACGAAAAGCGGGGTCGCCCTGCCGTGGAGCTCTTTTGACTTGGCGGCGTAGAAGATGAGCTGGCTGCCGTTCAATATCAAAAAGTCCTGGAAGCGCAGGACGAAGATGGGCCTTCTGCCCGCCATCGCCGCGCCTACGGCTATGCCCGCCCCAGCCACGTCGGTCATGGGCAGTTCCACTATCCCCTCGCAGTCGGGAACGGTGTTGTTCACCCACCCCACGGCGGTTATAGCCTGCCCCAGCAAGAGCCCCCCGCCCTTTTGGAGGTGGGCGCGGCTCGTCTCTCTTATTACGTCAGCAACCGTCACACCGCCCATAGCCGCTCCATCGAAATCTTCTCTTCAAGTTCGATTTTTTCCGCCTCGTCCTTAAGCCCCATCGCTGAAAGCTGCGCCTTCATTATCTCGAAGCGGTTCCACTCGGGCGGGCCGTCGTCGCCAACCCCCACGTGCCAGCCGTGGCGGCATACGTAGACATTTATCAGGGCGGGCATTTTATCTTTCAGCTCGCTGGCCACCTGAAAGATGGTCCAGGGGTCGTCGGAGATGTTCACCGTCGGCAACCCAAGCTTCTCGGAGACGTCCGGCAATGTCCAGTCGCGCCGAACGCTAACGGGGGTGAGAATCGAGAGGTTGTTGTCCTCGCAGATGAAGAGGACGGGCAACTCCTTCTTCGCGGCGAAGCCCAGCGCGGGAAAGATGTAATCCTCCTCCGCCGCCCCGTCGCCGAAGACGCAAAGGACCTCGCCAATTCCGCCAAGGGCCAGCCCCACCGCCTGCGGGACGTTTTCGCCGATGAGGCCGTGATGGCCGTACATCGTGACGTCCTTTGTCTCGAACTGCAGGCAGTTTGAGCCCACCCTGCCTCCGCTTGAACCGGTGGGAAGCCCCAAAAGCTCGTCTCGGGCGCGGGCGGGGTCGCCGCCGAAGGCTATGAAATAGGAATGGCAGCGGTGCTGGGTGCAAAGGCTTATTTTGGGGAAGACCAGCGAGAGCGCCGCCGCCACCGACTCCTGCCCGAGCGACATGTAGACGGGGTAGGTTACCCTTTTGGCCACCACCGCCTTTGAAAGCTCAAGGTCGAAATAGCGCGACCGGCAGGTGCGCCTGAAAATCTCAAGGCAAAGCTTCGGCCCCAGTGAGGCCGCCGCGCCTGGCCTTACGCCGTATTCAGCCGACCGCATAGCCTTTACTTATCCTTGAACCAGGCGACGACCGCCTTCATGAAATCGCCGTTGTTGTTGTAGTGGGGCGAGGTTATCAGGTTGCCGTCCACCACCACCGGCTCCTTGTGCAGGTAAACCGCGCCCGCGTTGCGCACGTCGGCCTCTATGCTCCAAAAAGCGGTCATCCTGCGCCCCCTGACGACCTCGGCGGAGATCAAAACCCAGGGACCGTGGCAGATGGCCGCCACGCATTTTTTGTCGGCATCCATCTTGCGGACGAAAGCGAGGACCTCGGGGAGGATGCGGAGCCTGTCGGGAGCCTCGAAGCCGCCAGGGAGGACGACCAGATCGTAATCCTTCTCCCCCAGCTGGTCGGTGGAGATGTTGGCGCGCGACGGCACGCCGTATTTGCCGATTACGTTCACCTTGTCCTTGGTGGCTATGTCCACCTCGAACCCCTCCTCAAGGAGGCGGTAGTAGGGATAGACGAACTCCTCGTCCTGGAACCCCTGCGCGGTTATTATTACAGCCTTTAGCTTTTTCATGGTGGCTCTCCCAAACTTCAAAGCCGCCAGCGGCGGCTATTTTATCAGCGAAAAAATCTCGTCGAGAGTCGCGATAGTGGCGTCCCCGCCCTTTTTAGACGCGTCGTGCGACAAAAAAATGGACCTAGCGCCAAGCGCCTCGGCAAGGGCGATGTCGCTTTCCAGCGAGTCGCCGACTATTACGATATCGTCCTTTTCAAGCCCCGTATCGGCCAAAAGCAGGTCGGCCATGTAAGTATTGGGCTTGCCGACGCAACAATCAACTTTTTTATCGAGCAAAAGCTCGGCGGCGCGCGCCATAAGCCCGCACCCGGGGGCAAGCACTCCCCCTTCGACGGGGAATACGAGGTCTACGTTGCAGGCGACGAGCTTTACATCCTTCCCCCGAAGGGATAGGAGGTTTTTCGCGCTCTCGTAGGAAAAATTCCTGTCAAGCCCCAAAACGAGGGTCCGCGCCTCAAAAAGCGAGGGGGCGAAATCCACACCGCGCTCCGAAAGCTCGCCCCTCAAATCCTCCGAACCGAGGACAAAGACCTTCTCCAGCCCCTTTTCAACAATATACCGCGCCGCCGCGCCTGAAGCGGAGTAAACCATATCGGGGGTTGCGAATATCCCCATATCGGAGAGTGTTTTTGCTATCTGCTCCCGCGTCCTGGCGGAGTTGTTGGTGAAGTAGTAAACCCCTATCCCCATGCCGATGAGGCGCGCCACCGCCTCTCCCGCCCCTTTGGCGGGATTTTTGCCGAAATAAAGGGTACCGTCGAGGTCGAAGAGAACCGCCTTAACCGTTTTGGCCGAAAACATCAAAAATTCCTGGCTCGGGCGCGGCGTCAAACGTAGTGGCCGCTCTCGTCGCGCTGGGAGAGGGTCGGGTTTTTGATCGGCCACCAGATTTTGAAGCGGGGGTCATCCCACTTGTAGGTGAACTGCCCCTTGGAATCGTAATAGGCCGACTGTTTGTAGTTGAGGATTATACGGTCGGTGAGGGCGAGGTGGCCCACGCCGTGTTTGGGCGGCACATAGACGAGGTGGCGGCTCTTTTCGGTGAGGGTGAAGGATATCCACTTGCCGAAATTGGGCGACTTCTCGTCGCAGTCGACCACTACGAGATACATCCGGCCCACCATGCAGCTCACCAGCTTGACGGTGTTCTCGTCGCCGTGTATTCCGCGGAGGGTTCCCTTCGAGGAGAGGGAGATGTCGTCCTGCACGAATTTGGTTGTTATCCCGTGTTCGGCAAAGAGCTTCTCGTTGTACATCTCGACGAATTCGCCCCTAAAATCCTCGAAGATATAGGGCTTTATAAGCCACACTCCGGGCAGGCCGGTCTTTTCGAAGTTCATTTTAGCCTCAGACGTTCCCGTACTTGTTGTTGCGGATTATGGTGTAGCCCTTGATAAGCTCCGCTATCCCCATTTCGAGGGAATGGGCGGGCATGAAGCCGGTTTTTTCAATCTTTTCGTTCGAGACTATGTAGTCGCGCTTGTCGGGATCCTCGCCGACGGGGGCTTCGAGGTAGACGAAGGAGGGTATCTGCCTTTGGATGCGCTCGCAAAGCTCAAGTTTTGAGATGTTGGCGTCGGAGAGGCCTACGTTGTAGGGCTCGTTCTTCATCTTCTCGAAATTTTCGATGGCGTGGATGAAGGCGCGGGTGACGTCGCGCACGTGTATGTAGTTTCTCTTGAAATGCCCCTCGAAGATTATCACGAAGCGGTCGTTTACGGCGCGGTGGACGAAATCGTTGACCAGAAGGTCTATGCGCATGCGCGGGCTGACGCCGAAGACGGTGGCGAGGCGAAAGCTTATGGAGTTGCCCCTGTCCAGAACCATCTTCTCGGCCTCGACCTTGGTCTTGCCGTAGAGGGAGATGGGGTTGAGCGGGGTGTTCTCGTCGCAGAATTTGCCCTTTTGCCCTATGCCGTAGCCGCTGTTGGTGACGGGCATTATGATGCGTTGCTCCTTGGAGGAGAGCTTTATCATCATCTCGATGGCATCGCGGTTTATGGTGACGGCGGCCAGCGGGTCTTTGTTGCAAAGGGGCGCGCCCACGAGGGCCGCCAGCGGTATGAGCACGTCCGCGCCCGCCACGGCCTTTTTCATCAGCGCCTCGTCGCGCACGTCGCCGCGCATGATGCTGAATTTGTCGTTGGCGCAGCACTCCAGAAGAGAGTTGGGCCCGAACATGAAGTTGTCGACGACCGTGACCTCGTGGCCGAGGCCCAAAAGGGTCGGCACGAGTATGGAACCAAGGTATCCGGCGCCGCCGGTGACAAGTATCTTCAAAGCCACGTCACACCTCTTTTTCAATCGTAACTTGGTTTATAGATTATGTTCTCGGCCCCGCTGAAATCGAAATCAAAGGGGATTCTAAGGTATTTGCCCAGGGCTTTCAAAACCCTTTGCTGCTCGTGCCGCGGCACGTAGAAAAGCAGAAAGCCGCCGCCGCCCGCGCCAAGGAGCTTGCCGCCCAGCGCGCCGTTTTTCATGGCGGTTTCGTAAATATAATCTATCTCGCCGTTTGTCATCTGGTTTGAAAGGCACTTTTTGTAGCGCCAGGTCTCGTCAAGAAGACGGCCAAAATCGTCGAGGTCCGCGCGCGGCGAGGTGAGTATCTTGTACCCCTCGTCAACGAACCCCTTCATGGCGTGTAGAGAAACCAGGTTCTTTTGGGTGTTGTCTATCTGCTCCTTGGCTATCTCGGAGGCGATGCGCGAGATGCCGGAGAAGACCAGAAGGAGGTTCTGGCGGAATTTTGCGAGCCTTTTGGCGGGCATCACCACGGGGCTTACCACTATCCGCCCGTTTGGCAGGAAATCTATCTGGTTGAACCCGCCCACGGCGGCGAAGACCTGGTCCTGCGAGCCGACGTTTTCCTTTATGAGGTTTTGCTCTATGTGGATGACCTTCTTGAAAAGCTCCTCGCGGGAGACCACCCTTCCCTTCATCGCCATCAGGGTCTTCAAAAGGCAGGTGGTGAAGGCGGAGCTTGACCCCATGCCGGAACGGGCGGGTATGTCGCCGTCGTGGTGAAGTTCAAGGCCGTAATCCACCTTCATGTAGCGCAGGGTTTCGCGCACCGAGGGGTGGACTATCTCGTCTATAGACCTGACCGTCTCGATTTTAGAGTAGACGATGCGGTGCTTGTGCTCGAAAAAGGGAGGGAGGCGCCTGCAGGTGATGTAACAGTATTTGTCTATCGCCACCCCGATTACCTTGCCGCCGTGTTCGCGGTAGTAAGAGGGGTAATCGGTGCCGCCGCCGAAAAAGGAGATGCGGTGCGGTGCTCTGGTTACTATCATCTGGACCTTCTCGCCTAAAAGAAAAGTTGGGTCTGCGCCCTATGGTAATCTTCGGGAACGCCTATATCAATGAAATAGCCGTCTCCGGCAAAGGCTCGGACCGAAAGGGAGTCGCAGCTCTTTTCCAGAAGGTCGCTCTCGAAGGAGAATTTTCCCGAGAGGCCGAGCCTTTTGAAAATGTCCGCCTTCACGGCGTAAATTCCGCCGTTGATCAGCCCCGCCGAGGCGGCGCGCTTTTCGCGAAAGCCAAAAATCCTGCCATCTATTACCTCCACGGTGCCGTAGCGGTTGCAATCGTCGAGGTATTTGAGGGCGAGGGTGGCGTCGGCCCCGCTTTTTTGGTGGCTCTCCCAGAGGGCGCGAAGGTCGACCCCGAAAAAGGTGTCGCCGTTGAGCACTAGGGCGCTTTTCCCCGAAACAAGCCCGAAAGCCTGCATTATCGCCCCGCCGGTTCCGAGCGGTTCTTCCTCCACCGAGTAGAAAACCGGCACGCCGCAAAAAGAGGTTCCAAAGTGGCTTTGTATGATTTCGCGCTTGTAGGAGACGCAGAAAATAAGTTTGCCGACGCCGTATTTGAGGGTGGAGGCGGCGAGAAGCTCCAAAAAGGGCTTGCCGCGTATGTCGGCCATCGGCTTTGGAAGGTCGGCGACTACGCTTTTAAGGCGCGTACCCGCGCCGCCAGCCAATATTATTATCTCAAGGGGCTCCATGGCCTTCAATTGTCCCTCCCTTCGCCTTTTGGCGGAGCTTTTCGGGAAAAATATTTCATCAGCGCCCACCAAAGCGCGGTTGAGAGAGAGAAAATGCCGAAAGCTAGCAATATGCCGCCATAGCCCGGGGCGGTAAGGAAGGCGGCGATTGAGCTTCCCGCCGAAACGGCCGCCGCGGTGAGGGGCAAGAGGGCCAGGAAGGTGGAAATGGCGAAGTGAGAGGCGCTGATGCCGGTCATGCCGAAAAAGTAGGCTATCAGCGAAGAGGGGAAGATGGGATTAAGGCGCATGTAGACGTTCAGCCGCCAGCCGACCAGCGGGCTCTTTTCGATTTTTCGGAAAGCCTGCCGAAAGCCGGGGAGGGCTTTTATGAAATCGGCCGCCACGTGGCGTGAAAGCAAAAGGGCCACCGTGGAACCTGCGGTAACGCCGGTGAGGTCAACCAGAACCCCCCAGAAGGGTCCCCAGATGGTTCCGGCTAGGATGGTCAGGTAGAAGGTGGGAAGTATCAGCGAGGGAGATACGAGGTAAAGGCCGGCCATCACCCACCCTATGTTGGCGCGGTGCTCTTGGATGAGGCCGGTGAAGTCCGAAGGTCCGAGCCTTCCGGTAAGCCGCATGTATACGGCGCTCGCGATGACTCCGACCAGGGCGAAGAAGACAAGCCACTTGAAGGCGCCCAGGGCGAGGGCAAGGGATTTTTTAAAAGTCATGTTCGAGCCTGACGCAAT
>SRXB01000219.1 GCA_009724975.1 bacterium
CAAGGTCGTAGCCTCTGGATGAAAAAGAAGAAAAGGCCAGTTCCTTGCCGTCGGCCCGCCACGCGGCCTCGAAAGCGCCGCCGGTGAAATTGGTGAGGGTGGTGACGGTTTTTTGCGCGGTTTGGAGGCTTTGCAGGTTGAAAACGCCCCCCTCGTCTGAGGTGTAAAGAATCTTTCTCCCGTCCGGGGAAAAGGAGGGGGATAGTGCGCGGCTCGATGGCGGCGTCAAGAGGCTTGTCTTCCCGCTTGCGAGGTCGTGAAGGGCCAGCCTCTCCTTTTCGCCCCTGATTTTGCGTGTGAAAACCACCAAAGCCGCATCCGGCGAGAACCTTGGGCTGTCGTAGCTCGCCCCCGCTTCGACCAAAAGGACCTTCTCTACGCATTTGCCGTTTTCTAAGGCGAAGGATGAAAGGCGTGTATCGGGGCCGTCAACGAAAACCCCCGCCAAAACCCTGCCGTCGGCGCTTGCGGCCACCGACCTTAGCCTGGCGCCCCGCGTCAGCCTCTCCTCACCCCCTTTTTCGGTAGTGCGGTAAAGGTCGCCGTACTCAAGGCCGCCAGCCCAGGGCTTTTCAATCTCAAGGCGGGTGTAGAGGATAGAGCCGTCGGGCAAGAGGGCCGGAGCGTCGGAAAAACCAGGGCGGAAGGCCAAAAACTCCTCCTCGCCGGTGACTGTGTTCAAAAGAAGGAGGCGGTTTGTCTCGGTCGGGGTCCGTCGGGTGTAGACCAGCCTTTCATTGTCCAGCCAAACTGGCGAGTGGGCCTCGAAGCCCCCGTCGGTCAGTTTTTTGAAGGGTGTAAGACCCTCGCCTTTGAGTTTTTCGATCTGCGGCCCGTACTCTGCCATAAGTCCAGCCGCCATCTCCTCGTAAAGGCCAGGGTAGAGAAGTCCGGTAAAGGTTTTGGGCGGCTCGTCTATCGCGTAGGGAACCCTGCCGCCGTGGCCGTAAAATATCTCTCCCGCCGCGGACTCGCCGTGGTTTTGGCGAATCGATTCCATCAGCCTAGCGCCGAAGACGTAAGGCGCCGAAAAGGAGGGGAACTCGGGATAAAAGCCTATGATGCGGTCAAGGGGAGGAATGTTGGAATCGGCTACCGCCGAACGGTAGATCATCTCGTAATAGGTGGAGTTGCGCCTCCCCGCGCCGTCCAGCTCGCTCTCGGCGTTCACCGCCTCGCCCTCGTGGAGCCAGTCGGGCAAGAAGATGTTGGGCGGCGAAGCGAAAAACCATGAAAGGACGCCAAGGCCCGACATCGAAAGGGGAGGTAGCGGCCCCTCGCCGAAAATTTTCCCCAGCCCTTCCGAATAGCCGCGCCTGACGCCAAGGGTGAAGATGTGGCGAAGTTCGTGGGCGAAGACCAGGGTCAGCCAGTCGTTGTAGTCGGCTATGGAGGAGGAGCTTTCGGGCTGGACCGCGTAAAGGGTTATCGTGTTGAAGGGAAGGACGGTGGCCCAGCCGTTGGCGAGATCGGTGTCGTCGACTATGTTAACCTCTATCGCCGACGCCGGTTCAAAGCCGAGGCTCCTCTTTGTCGCTGCGTAGATTTTTTCCGCCTCCGCCGCCAGGAAAAATCCCTGCGGGGCGAGCTTTTCGGGGTAATTGACGAAGAAATGCTCGGTGGAGATGGTCCGCCATTTGAGCGAGGGGTCGAAAACCGCCGAAAAGGAGGGCTGAGAGAGTAAAAGGGCGGCCAGGGCAGTCAAGGCGGCGGCGAATCTGCGCGAAAAGCTCAAGCGGACCTCCTTTGGAAGCGTTCAGGGGGAATTTTATCATGCCCCGCGCCTTGGTGAATAAAAAAGCCGCCCTCGGGGGCGGCTTTTTGGCGAAGAGAATTCAGGCTGGCGCTCAGTCGTCGTCGATTGGCTCCAGCATGCCGTTTTCTTCGAGGTAGTCGAAATGGCTGTCCAAAACCTCTTCCACGGTTTCCTTGCTGGCGCTGGTTAGCCTCTCCACGAAGGAGACGAGGCGATCGTCGATGTCCTCGATTTCTTCGATGTCGGCGTCGGCGGCGGGTATCAGGTCGGCGTGCTTTTTGCGCAACGTCTCTATCTCCGCCATGAATTCGCGGCCATCATCGTCGTCTGGTATCTCGTAAACTCCAAGGGCGGCATTGAAGAGGAATTCCGCTTCCAGAATCTCCTCAACCAGCTCAATTTTCTGGCCGGTGCGTCCGGCCACTGTCTTGGCGGCTTCTTCCACGTCGTAGTGGTGGATGGTTTCTTCGGTCATCTCGCGCTCCCTTTCTTACATGCCGAAATGCTTTTTAAAGACGGTCATGGCGGCGTAAGCGCCGTGAATCTGGCGCGGATTGCCCTGATTTATCGTAAGCCCCGCGACTGCTATCTGCGGGTTTTTTTCAGGGGCGAAGCCGATGAACCATTCGTATTTGCCGGGCGGGTCGTCGCCGGTCAGGCTGCCGGTCTTGCCGGAAACGGCTACGTTCTCGAAAAGTTTTTTCGCGTGGCGCTTGAAAATCTTGCTGGAAGTGCCCTGCGTTACGGTGTTTCTCATGATGGAGGTGAGCTCGTCCGCGATTTTGGGGGTTATGGCGGTCAGCAGGGACTCGGGCGAGCCGCTGTATATCACCGAGCCGTTTTCGTCGGTGACAGATTCCACCATCCAGGGGCGCATCATGACGCCGTTGTTTGAGACGGCGGCGGCGATGAGGGCGGCGTGGACGGGGCTTATTTTGGTGCCTATGAAGCCCGCGGTGGTTTGGGCGAGGTCGAAGGTCTCCTCGGGAACCACCGAGGAGGAGGGCTGGACTGGGAATTCGAAGGGGATGTCGCGGTTGAAGCCGAAATCGGCGGTGGTCTGGCGCATTTTCTCGGGACCGACGCAGTAGACGCCAAGCTTGCCGAAGACCACATTGTTTGACTGGCCGAGCGCCTCTCCGAGGGTTACCACGTTGCGCTCCCTCCGCCTGTTCTGCGGGTCGATTTTGCGCTTAGTGAGTACGTAGGGGCTTCCCTCGTAGGAGAAGGGCGAGGTTTCGCAGACTTTTCCGGTTTCGAGGGCCGCCGCTGCGGTCACGACCTTGATGAGGCTGGCCGCGGGGTAGGTGGCGCGCTGGGCGAGGCCCCTTATGGAGGGCTCTTTGTGCGAATATTCCGCGAAGGCCAGCACTTTGCCGGTGGAGGGCTCCACGGCCACTATCGCGCCGTAGGGGACCTTGTTTTTTTTGAGGACGGACTGGGCCTCGGCCTGAAGTTCGGGATCTAGGGTGAAGGTGTATTTTTTGCCGTTGACGATCTGGAAGTATTTGCCGTCGGGGCCGAGAATCGGCTCCGGAACCTGCATCTCGGCGACGAACAAGTTGTTTTTGGGCTCTTCCTCGTGGCTCATGAGGTCGAGGCCGAGTATGGCTCCCCCGCCGGTGGCGAGGCCGGGCCTTAGCGCGACTATGCCGAGCGCGACAAGGGCCACGACTATGGAGGTGGATAGGACCCAAAGACCCTTGCGGACCCTGGGCTCTTTTTTCGCGTGCGCGGACTCTACTTTGAACCGGTTGAGGAAATTAAACATCTTCTCTCAATGACATCGGTGGAAGTTAATGTAAAAATCCCGGCCCGCCGGACTGGTCTTCGGCGCGCCTTAAAAGCTCGCGGTGAAGGCGGCCCGCCTCCACCCGTAAAAAGAGCTTCCTGACTCCCAGGGCCAGTAGCAGGGCTACCATTACCGCCACTGGCGCGTAAAAGGGCCAGTAGACGAGCTTGGGGCTCAAAAAGGCCGTAGCCGCCACAAAGAGCGCAAGCCCCGCCAGAAAAAAGCCGACAGCCGCTTTTTTGCTAACGCCGAACGCCCCCTTCCCCTTCCTTCTTTTCATGAAGGACATGGGGCCGGGCCTTTTAAATTCGATTACTTCGGCGTCTTTTCCCATGGCATTGAAATTGTGTCAAGAAAGCCTCTTTTTCCGAGCTTACCACAATATATTGA
>SRXB01000220.1 GCA_009724975.1 bacterium
AAAACCACACGAAAGCTCGCGTTCCGCTCGTGGCTCGCAAATCTTTTGATTTGCTCGAAGGTGGAATTTTTACCTTGCTATGCGCGCCGCAAAACGCAAAAAAGCCGCTCCTTTCGGGGCGGCTTTTAACCATTCAGCTTCAAAAGGCTATTTTCGCTCGAAACGGCCGCTCTTGCCGCCGTCTTTCAAAAGAAGCTTCACCTCACGTATCTCCATCCCCCTGTCTACGGCCTTGCACATGTCGTAGATGGTGAGGGCGGCCACGCTGGCGGCGGTGAGGGCTTCCATTTCGACGCCGGTTTTTGAGGTTACTTTCACCCGCGCCTCTATGCCGATGGCGCTTTTTTCCTCGTCGGGGAAAAAATCGACGTTCACCGATTCGATTTGCAGTGGGTGGCAGAGGGGTATGAGGGAGCTTGTGCCTTTTGCGGCCATTATTCCGGCGAGGCGGGCCACCTCAAGGACGTCGCCCTTTTTCATGGAACGGTTTTTGATGAGGGAGAAGGTTTCGGGGGCCATGAGGACGGTTGCGCCAGCCACCGCGACCCGTTCGGTCACTGCCTTTTCGCCCACGTCCACCATTCTGGCCGCCCCCTTCTCGTCGAAGTGGGTGAGGCCGTCGCCAGCCACCTATTTCTTCTCCGCGCCTTCGCTGATTATCTCGAAGTGATCCACGATGATGTATTTGTAGTCTTTGCCCACCGCGTCGAAGTTGCCGTAGGCGCGGATGGTGGAGCCCCTCTTCATCCCCAGAAGCTCCGGCACCTGAATGTGGTTCTTTTTCAGGTAAAAGCGGATGAGGTTGACGGGCCCGAGGGCGAAGCAGAAGTATTCCTTGGTGTTTATCTTGGTTTTTTGTATCTGGTAGCAAAAATCGCTGCTGGTGTACTGGTATACGCCGTCAACCCAAACGTCTTTGCCCAGGAATGTCTCCATGTCCTTGGTCAGCTCGGCCTGGGTGGTCTCCTTGAACTCCTTGGCGGCAAGGGAAGGGGCCGGAAAGGCGACAATCGTAAAAAGCGCGGCCACCGCAAGGAATTTAAAAAACCTAATCATTATGGGAGCCTCCCGAAATTGCATTATGGTTGGCATGCCTAAGGCAAACCGCTTCTTGGTTATGATATTCGTTTCACAATTCATTGACAAGTGGTTAAGGCTTTGGACGGCTTTCGCCTCCTTTTCGTTTACCGGCAAAGCGTTTGGTGTTATACCTCTTTTCCTTCGCAGATATTTTCACTCAATTTAAATACGGTGAATCCAGATGCCCCGTTACGACATTGTGTTGCTCCACGGCCCAAGCGTTTACGATTTCCGCAAAAAACCGGCGGTCCACGGCCCCATCTCCGACGTAATACCGCCCAGCCCCTACTTCGAGATGTACCCGATCGGCCTCATCTCCATCTCGGAACACCTCGTGAGGGCGGGGTTTGAGGTGCGCATCGTCAACCTCGCCATGAAGATGCTCAAATCAAAGAGCTTCGACGTGGAAAAATTCATAAAAAAGCTGGACGCGAGGATGTTCGGCATCCCCCTGCACTGGCTGCCGCACGTAAACGGCGCACTGGCCCTCTCGGAGATAATCAAAAAACACCACCCGAAGACCCCCATCGTCATGGGCGGCTTTTCATCGAGTTTTTTCCACGAGGAGATGATACGCGAATTCCCCTCGGTGGATTTCGTCATGCGCGGGGACTCCACCGAAAAGCCGATGGTCGAGCTTATGGAGGCGGTGGCCTGCGAAAAAAGAGATTTCTCGCACATCCCCAACCTCACCTGGCGCGGCGGGAATGGCGAGCCTGTCGTCAACCCACTCCAATACCGCCCCCCCGACCTCAACGATGTCTTCACCAACTACGAGCACGCCATACGCCAAACCGTCCGCCACATGGACTTCACCGGCTACCAGCCCTTCCAGAACTGGAAAAAATACCCGATAACGGCGGTCTTCACCTGCCGCGGGTGCATACACAACTGCCGCACCTGCGGCGGCGGAGCCCACTATTTCGCCGAGACGATGGGAAGAAAGCGCCCCACCTTCAAAGACCCTAAGCTCGTGGCCAACGACATGAAGGTGGCTGAAAAATTCCTCAACGCCCCGATTTTCATCATCGGCGACGTGCTACAGCACGGCGAGGAGTACGCCAGGGAGCTTCTGGCCGAGATAAAGCGCCTCAAGATAAAGAACGAGGTGGTAATAGAGTTCTTCGACCCGCCCAAAAGGGAGCTTTTGGAGGCTATCGCCGACGCGATACCTAAATTCAACATCGAAATATCGCCCGAGAGCCACGATGAAGAGGTGCGCTACGCCTTCGGCAGGCCCTTCGGCAACGAGGCGATGGAAAAATTCATCGCCGACGCCATCGAGCTGGGGTGCCGCCGCCTCGACCTCTTTTTCATGACCGGCCTTCCCAAGCAGACGGCGCAAAACGTCCTCGAAACGGTCAAATACTGCGAAATGCTCCTTGACCGACACGGGCACAAAAAGGTTTTGCACCCCTTCATCAGCCCGCTCGCCCCCTTCGTCGATCCGGGCAGTTCGGTCTGGCAAGACCCGGACCGCTACGGCTACAAACTCCTCTTCACCAGACTCAAAGACTTGCGCGAGGCGCTAAACTCGCCCAGCTGGAAATATTTCCTAAACTACGAAACCGAGTGGATGACCCGCGACGAGATTGTTTACGTCACCTACGAGGCGGGGATGAAGCTAAACGAAATAAAGGCGCGCCACGGCCTCTTGCCGAGCCACAACGCCGAGCTGGTAAGCAAGAGAAACCAAAAGGCGGTTTCGGTGATGCGCGAGATAGACGAGGCGATGGCAATCGCCGACCCCGCCGAAAAAGCTCGGAGGCTGGCGCAGATAACCCCCAGCATACGCGACATAGACCAGTCCACCGTCTGCGACAAAAAGGAACTTGACTGGCCCACCGGCTTTATTAAGGTAAACCTCCACCGCGTGGTCCCGATTGTCCTTTCCGAACTCGTCCGGCGCGTCTTTTCACCGCCAAAGGCGAAGGATATGGGCGGTAAATGCTAGAGGCGGCGATAAAGGCGGCCCTTGAGGCGGGAAAGTACCAGCGCGACCACTACGGCGCGGTGCGCGAGATACACAAAAAGGGCGTGGTGGACCTCGTGACCGACGTGGATGTTGCTTGCGAGGGGATAATCCGCGAAATTCTCGCAAAGGAGACCCCCGAAGTGGCGGTCCTTGGCGAGGAAGAGGGGCTTGGCGGCGCGAAAGACGCCCCCGCCCTCTGGATTGTGGACCCCATCGACGGCACCACCAACTTCGCCCACTCCATACCCGCTTTTTGCGTCTCCATCGGCCTTCAGGAGGGGGGCGAGCTTAGCGCCGGAGTCATCTACGACCCCCTGCGCGACGAGCTTTACACGGCGCAAAAAGGCAAAGGCGCCTGCCTGAACGGCGAAAAACTCTCCGTGACCAAAACGGCGGTCCTCGAAGACTGCCTTTTGGCCACAGGCTTTCCCTACGACAACCGCACAAACCCCCGCGACATCTTCGGAGCCTTCGCCACGATGCACAAATCGTGCAGGGGGTTAAGAAGGCTCGGCTCGGCGGCGCTGGATCTCGCCTACGTGGCGGCGGGGCGCTTCGACGGCTTCTGGGAGGTGAACCTCAAACCCTGGGACGTGGCGGCGGGTGTTTTGCTGGTGCGCGAGGCGGGGGGGACGGTTACTGGCTTTGGGGGCAAGGATTTCGAGATATTCTCCGGCGACGTTATAGCCACCAACACCCTCATCCACGGTGAAGTTACCCGCCTTCTGGGCCAGCACTTCTAGCCGCCCACTGCAAGCTCTCCTACTCCGAGCGCGTCGGCTCCAGCCAGAATCTTGCCGAAAATCCTACCTTCGAGGCCGGAGACCGAGCCGCGAGCG
>SRXB01000020.1 GCA_009724975.1 bacterium
AATATTTTTTACTCAAAAATTTTTATTAAACCGCCGTTTGATTCTAGCTGTAGCACGAGGAGGGGGGTGCCCGCATTTTTTTACCGCGACCCCTCGCGCAATCAAAATTTTAAAACTTGCAACCCATTTGTTTTATTGAGAAAATTGGTATCCAGTTGCCGTTTAGGTAAAGTAAATAATGTTTGACACGGTGAAATAAACGATGTTATGTGAGATTTGTTGGAAAATTACCCTTTTAAAAAACCGCCCGACTAAAAGGTATTTAGGGGCATGCATCGGAGTGACCTAATGGAAAGTAAAACCCAGCTCAAGGTAGATAACGTGACTTTGAGCTTCGGGGGCGTCAACGCGCTGATGGGAGTGGGGTTTCAGGTCATGGAAGGAGAGATCTTCTCCATAATCGGGCCCAACGGCGCGGGTAAAACCTCGATGCTCAATTGCATAAGCGGTCGCTACAGCCCACAGAAAGGCTCCATAACTTTCGAAGGCACCGAACTGGCGGGGCGCGCGCCCGCGATAAGGGCAAAGCTCGGAATCGCGAGGTCCTTCCAGAACATAGCCCTCTTCAAGGGCATGAGCGTACTGGACAACCTCCTCATCGGCCGACACACGAAGATTAAGAACAACTGGCTCCTTGGCGGCTTTTACTTCGGCCCCTGCCAGAAGGAAGAGATCGAGCACCGCAAATACGTCGAGGACATAATCGACTTCCTGGAGATAGAGCACATCCGCAAAAGGATAGTGGGCACGCTGGCCTACGGCCTTCAAAAGCGGGTGGAGCTTGCGCGCGCGCTGGCTCTGGGCCCGAAACTCCTGCTTCTCGACGAGCCCATGGCAGGCATGAACCTCGAAGAAACCGAGGACATGGTCCGCTTCATCCTGGACATAAACCAGGAGCGCGGCATCACCATAGTGCTGGTGGAACACGACATGGGCGTAGTCATGGACATATCCGACCACATCGTCGTCCTCGACTTCGGACAGCGCATAGGCTTCGGGACACCTGAAGAGGTGCAGAAAAACCCCGACGTCGTACGCGCCTACCTCGGCGACGAAAATTCACTTTTTCTTGGAAGATAAAGGGAGCGACCTTGATGTCCGACCTTGCGAACACATTTCCGAAACTTCTCATGCGCAACGCCCGGTCCTTCGGGAAAGACAAGGTCGCGCTGCGCGAAAAAGAATTCGGCGTATGGCAATCTTTCACGTGGGAAGACTACTTCAACCATGTCAAATACTTCTGTCTGGGCATGGTTTCACTGGGACTGAATAAATCCGACACTGTCTCTATAATAGGCGATAACCGCCCCGAGTGGGTTTACGCCGAGATAGCCGCCCAATGCACGGGGGCGATAGGCATAGGAATCTATCAGGACTCCATTCTGAAAGAAGTCTCCTACATCATCAACCTCGCCGAGTCCAAATTCATCATCGCCGAGGACCAGGAGCAGGTTGACAAGATTCTCGACATGGGGGACGAGCTGCCGTCGGTAAGGAAAATCATCTACACCGACGAACGCGGAATGAGAAAATACGACGACGAGCGACTGATATTCTTCCCCGAAGTGGAAAAACTGGGGAGGGAATACGAAAAGGCCAACCCCGGCATCTTCGAGAGCATGGTTAATGCCACCAACCCCGAAGACCCCGCCCAGATATGCACCACCTCGGGAACCACCGGAAATCCTAAGCTGGCGGTTTTGACCCACAAGAACATGCTCTCCATGGCGAAAAATCTGGGCGAGGTTGACCCGAAGTTCGGCAAAGACGAATTCGTGAGCTTCCTTCCCCTGCCCTGGATAGGCGAGCAGATGATGTGCGTCGCCAGCGCCCTCCTCTTCGGCTTTACCGTCAACTTCCCCGAACAGCCGGAAACAGCCACCGACAATATCAGGGAAATCGGCCCCAACGTCATCTTCAGCCCCCCGCGCGTGTGGGAAAACCTCGCGGCGACGGTGCAGGTCAAGATTCTCGACGCCAGCCCGATGAAGCGCTACCTCTTCAACAAATTCCTGCCGGTCGGCTATGAATGGGCAGACCTGAAGTTCCAGAAGAAAACCCCGACCCTTATCCAGAAACTGCGCTATATGGTGGCCTACCTGCTGGTCTTCAGGGCGCTGAAGGACAGGCTGGGCTTCACCAACATACGCTCGGCCTCCACCGGCGGCGCGGCGCTTGGCCCCGACACCTTCCGCTTCTTCCACGCGCTGGGCGTCAACCTCAAGCAGATCTACGGACAGACCGAGATATCCGGCATATCCTGCATACACGTCGACGGCGACGTCAACTTCGACTCGGTGGGCAAGCCGATACCCGAGACGGATGTCAAGATACTCGACCCCGACGAATCCGGCGTGGGCGAGGTCGTCAGCAAGAGCCCCGCTCTCTTCATCGGCTACTACAAAAACCCCCAGGCCACCGAGGAAACCATAATCGACGGCTGGCTCCACTCGGGCGACGCGGGTTACTTCGACGAACGCGGTCACCTCATAATAATAGACCGCATGAAAGACATAATGACCCTCGAAAGCGGCGAGCGCTTCAGCCCCATGTTCATCGAGAACAAGCTGAAGTTCAGCCCCTACATAAAAGAGGTTGTCTGCATAGGCCATAAGCGCGACTACATAATAGCAATGATATGCATCGACTTCGGCATAGTCGGCAAATGGGCCGAGGAAAACCGCCTGAACTACACCACCTACACCGATCTGGCCTCCAAGCCCCAGGTGTACGACTTCATACAAAAAGAGGTCGAAAAGGTGAACGCCACGCTAAAGGAATCGCAGCGCATCAAAAAGCTCCTTTTGCTTTACAAGGAACTGGACGCCGACGACGACGAGCTGACCCGCACGAGAAAGGTCAGGCGCGGCTTCATAGACCAGAAATACGCCGACATCATAGAGGGCGTCTACAACAACGACCAGATAATACACATAGATACCATCATAAAATATCAGGACGGAAAGACATCGCGGCTTAAAACGGACATCGCCGTGCGTGATCTCAAGGCCGGGTAGACGTAAGGAGCAAAAATGAAACTGGACCTAAGAAAACCGTCCACAATAGCGTCAATCGCCACCACGGCGATAGTCACGGGGCTGATGATCTACTTCACCATGAAGGCCCTGGACAAGGGGCTCTCGGGCGAATTGCTCATCCGCTACATAATAAGCGGCCTTGTATTCGGTTCCATTTATTCACTCGTAGCCCTCGGATTCGCGATAATCTACAAATCCACGCGAGTAGTGAACTTCGCCCAAGGCGAATTCCTCATGGTCGGCGCATATATATGCTTCTCGACAGTCGTCAACTTCCAGATACCGTGGTTCTGGGCCTTCCTGATAACCCTGGCCTTCTCCTTCACCCTAGCCCTGGCCGTCGAACGGCTTATCCTGCGGCCCATGATAGGAGAACCGGTAATCTCCATCATAATGATCACAATCGGCCTCTCCTCGGTGCTGCGCTCGATAGTGATGGCAATCTGGGGCACCGACATCGTCAAATACGAACCGCCGCTCTTTAGCGACTCCACAATCAACATAGCGGGCATACCCATAAGCCAGGTTCACATACTATGCTTCGTGCTTTCCGGCGTACTTCTCATTCTTTTCGGCTTCTTTTTCAAATATTCCAAGGCGGGGCTGGCCATGCGCGCCACCGCATTCTCAAACCAGGTCGCCCTCTCCATGGGCATCAGCGTAAAAAACATCTTCGCCCTCGCGTGGTGCATAGCTTCGGTAGTCAGCTTCATCGGCGGCATACTCATCGGCAACATAAACGGCGTCTCCAGCCAGCTCTCCTTTTTCGGACTCAAGGTTTTCCCCGCCGTGATACTAGGCGGACTAGATTCGATAATCGGAGCGGCCCTCGGGGGAATCACCATAGGAGTGCTGGAGAACCTCTCCGACGGCGTCCTAAAGGTTGCGCTAAACCTCCAGGGAATAAAGGAAGTCGCTCCATTTGTCTTCCTGGTGATAATACTCATGATCAAGCCTTACGGGCTCTTCGGCACCAAAGACATAGAGCGCGTCTAGCAAAACCATAAAAAATCGCGCCCCTTGAAAAGGCGGGCGCCAGCCAAGGATAAATGTAATGAGCAACGTTCATCACTGCGGTGATTTCAGACAGACCTACAAGGAGGACATGCGGATCCTGCAGACGCGATTCATACGCATCTGTATATTCTCGCTCCTCGTCTTTCTGTGCGTTTTTCCCATTTTAAGCAAAAACAGCCCCTACCTGATAAGCCTTGCCAACACGATAGGCATAGCGATAGTAGGCGCGCTGGGAATCAACATAGTGACGGGCTTCACCGGACAGATATCCCTGGGGCAGGGAGCCTTCCTGGGCGTGGGCGCGTTTTCCTGCGCATACCTGCAAAGCCGCTATTCCATGCCCTTCTTGCTGGCCATGCCGTGCGCAGGCATGATAACCGCCGCCGTAGGCATGGTATTCGGCATACCGAGCCTGCGCCTCAAGGGTCTTTACCTTGCGATAGCGACTCTCTCCGCCCAGTTCATACTCGAATACCTCTTCCTGCACCTTGAGCAGTTCACCGGCGGCTCCAACGGCGTCCAATTCGCCAATCCGGCGGTCGGCGGCTTCGAGTTCGACACCGATCTTAAGAAGTTTTACCTGATTTACGCGGTAGTCGTCCTTGCGGTGCTCTTCGCGACGAACCTCTTTAGGTCCCGAGACGGCAGGGCGTTCATAGCGGTGCGCGACCACTACCTCTCGGCGGAGATAATGGGAATAAATCTTTTTTACTACCGCCTGCTCTCTTTCGCGATAAGCTCTTTTTACGCGGGCATCGCCGGTTGCCTCTGGGGGATGTACACCCAGTACATAACGCCCGAGCACTTCACGATACACGAGTCGATAAACTACCTTTCGATGATAATAATCGGCGGCCTCGGCAGCATCATCGGCTCCATATACGGCGCAATCTTCATGACGCTCCTGCCGCAGATACTCACGATAAGCACGGGAGCGCTGGCCAACATCTACCCTGGAGCCGGCGACTTCATCATATCGCTGAAGGAAGGCATCTTCGGCCTCATCGTCATACTGTTTTTGATTTTCGAGCCGGACGGAATGGCTCACCGGTGGAGACTCATAAAAGCCTACTGGAAACTATACCCATTCAGCTACTAAAAGCGAAAGGAGAGACAAAAGGAATTGATACACCTGGGAGGAAGTATCAACCGCTGGAAAAACAACCTAAGGAGGATAAGAAAATGAAAAAATTTGCCATAGGCCTAAGCATTACCTGCTCGCTACTTCTGGCGACCGCCGCCTTCGCGACCGACATCGTGATAGGCCAGATCGCCGACCTCACCGGCGCCACCGCCGATGTGGGCAAACCCTACGCCGAAGGCGTACAGGGCGCCGCCGACTACATCAACGCCAGCGGCGGCATCAACGGGAAAAACATCAAGCTCTCCCGCTTCGACTACGCCTACAAGATTCCCGAAGCCCTAAACATCTACAAGAAATTCACCACCTCCGACGGCATCTGGGCGATCCAGGGCTGGGGCACCGGCGACACCGAGGCCCTAAAAGAGCAGATCGTCAAAGACAACGTCGTATATATGTCGGCTTCATATTCCGCTCATCTCACCGACCCCGCCAAATCCGGCTACAACTTCTTCATCGCACCGGACTACTCCACGATGGTCCGCGCCGGACTGAAATACATCAAGGACAACTGGAAAGAATCGCGCAAGCCCAAGGTGGCCTTCATCTATCCCGACCACCCCTACGGCAAGGCCCCGATTCCGGCCGCCAAGAAATTCGCCGAAGAAATCGGCTTTGAAATTCTCGGCGACGAGAACGTCGGCCTCAAAGACATCGACGCCACCACCCAGATCCTGAGCCTCAAGGCCAAGGGTCCCGATTTCTGCTGGATCGGCGGCACCACCGGCTCAACCGCGGTCATCCTGAAGGACGCCAAGAAGCAAGGGCTCAGCACCACCTTCTTCACCAACATCTGGGGCACCGACGAAAATACCGTCAAATTGGCTGGAGACGCCGCCGAAGGCGTTCTGGCCATGCACGGCGCCGCGGTCTACGGTGACAACGTCCCCGGCATGAAGGCGATACTCGAAGCTACCAAGAACACCCCCCAGTCAATCCACTACATCCGCGGTTGGGTCTCCATGATGGTAATGGGCGAAGGCCTAAAGCGCGCCGACAAGGCGGGCGCCCTCAACGGCCCCGGCCTCAAGGCCGCCCTCGAAACCCTCAAGGACTTCGACACCGGCGGCCTCACCGCCCCCATCACCTACACCGACAAGGACCACCGCCCCAACATGACCACCCACATCATCCAGGTGAAGGACGGCAAGCTCACCAAAGCCGCCACCGTCACCCTTGAGAAACGCGCCGACTGGCTCGGTTTCTAACGCACAGACTCCACGGCGGGGAGCCCGCGAGGGCTCCCCCCTTTATCCTGCTCCTCTCCCTCCGGAAAGGGGCAAGGTAAAGGCATCCGCAACTATATTGGAGAAACCTACCCATGCTCAAAATCAACAACATTGAGGTCGTTTACAGCGACGTCATACTTGTCCTCAAAGGCCTCTCCCTCAATTGCGAGGAAGGGAAAATAACAACCCTGCTCGGAGCGAACGGTGCGGGCAAATCCACCACGCTCAAGGCGATAAGCGGCCTTCTCAAGGGCGAGGAGGGCGAGGTAACGGAAGGCACCATTGAATTTAAGGGCGAGGTAATAAATGGCGTAGACCCTGAAATGGTCGTCAGAAAAGGAATTTTCCAGGTCATGGAGGGAAGGCGCGTTTTCGAGGATCTAGACATCGTTGAAAACCTTCGCTGCGGCGCCCACACCAGAAACGACAGGGCCGGCGTGAAAAGAGACCTTGAGCTGGTTTTCGATTACTTCCCGCGCCTTAGGGAGCGCAGAAAATCCCTCGCCGGATACCTTTCCGGCGGCGAGCAGCAGATGCTCGCCATAGGCCGCGCCCTCATGGCCAGGCCCAGCCTTCTTTTGCTAGACGAGCCCAGCCTTGGGCTGGCCCCTCTCCTCGTGAAGGAGATATTCACCATAGTCAGGAAAATCAACGAGGAAGAGAAGACGACAATACTTCTTGTCGAGCAGAATGCGAACCTCGCCCTTCAGGTGGCCGCCTACGGCTACATAATGGAAAACGGCAAAGTGGTCCTGGACGGGCCCTGCGAAAAACTGCGCGAAAACCAGGACGTGAAGGAATTTTACCTTGGCATAGGGGAAAGCGGCGACAAGCGCTCCTTTAAAAACGCCAAACACTACAAGCGCAGGAAACGCTGGCTTTCTTAAGAATTATTTTTACGGAGGAACGCCCCTATGGATCGCACAAGCGGACTTTTTTCACCTGCGCTCGAAGCCGTCAGCCGCGACGAGATGCGTTCGCGCTTCGACGCGCAGATAAAGAAAACCCTTCGCCACGCTTACGAAAACGCACCAGCCGTCAAGGCCCTCATGGACTCGCGCAACATCTCCCCCTCGGACATAAAGAGCCTTGACGACCTCCACCTCATACCCGTGACCCCCAAGGCCGAGCTTGTAAGGATGCAGGCCGAGAATCCGCCCTTTGGCGGCCTCCTCGCCGTTCCCCTCTCCAAAATCAGGAGAATATTCCGCTCGCCAGGGCCAATAAGCGACCCGCAGGGAATAGACGAGGGCTGGGGCTGGGAAGAGGGCCTCTTCGCCTGCGGCTTTCGCCCTGGCGACGTGGCGGTAAACACCTTTTCCTACCACATGACCCCCGCCGGAATGATGTTCGACGATTCGCTCGGCAGGCTGGAATGCGCCGTGATACCAACAGGCATAGGAGACCGCGAAGCCCAAATAGAAATACTCCGGTCATACTCCGTCACCGGCTACGTCGGAATGGCCTCGTTCCTCCTCCAGATCGGGCAAAAGGCGATAGAGATGGGGCTAGACCCCCAAAAGGACCTCTGCCTGAAAGCCGCCTTCAGCACCGCCGAACCCCTGCCCGACAGCCTGCGGAACTCGGTTCAGGATATGTTCGGCCTCATCCTTAGGCAGGGCTACGGCACCGCCGACTGCGGCTGCCTGGCCTACGAGTGCAACCTAAGGGGCGGCATGCACCTTACAACCCGCGCCTACGTGGAAATAGTCGACCCCCTGACCGGCAAACCCATGCCAAACGGGGAAACCGGCGAGGTTGTCGTAACCCTCTTCAACGAAGCCTACCCTCTGATACGTTTCGGAACGGGAGACCTCTCCGCCATAGACGAATCCTCCTGCGGTTGCAAAAGGACCAGCCCGAAACTGCGCGGCTGGCTAGGCAGGGCGGACCAATTGGTCAAAGTAAAGGGCATGTTCATCCATCCTGGCCTGGTGCAAAAGGCAATGGCGGAGTTCCCCGACTTCCAGAAATTCAGGGCCGTTGTCACACGCGAAGACAACCGCGACTACCTGACGCTAAAAATAGAAACAGCGGCTCCGCCTGAAAAAAGCGTTGTCGAGGCCCTTAAGAAGCGCCTGCGAGACCATTTGAAAATCGGCTGCGAAGTCTTTGCGTGCGCGCCGGATTCCCTCCCTTCGGACTCGAAAATTTTAGACGATCAAAGACAATGGGACTAAAAAGGGAAACGGCCGACACCGAACCCGCCAGTCCGGCTTCGGCCGACGCGGAGACCGGCAAAAAGGTAAGGCGCCGACGCCGCAACGCCGGTTACAACCTCTCTATCGGAGAGGTTGCCGCCGCGGTGGGCCTGACCACCCGAACCGTACGCTATTATGAAGACATGGGACTTCTCGGGAACATAAAGCGGGATAAAAACGGCAGAAGAATATATTCCGGCGAAGAGGTCAAACGCCTTGAGCTCATCCTGCGAATGAAGCTCCTCGGGCTATCCCTGCAGGAGATGCAAATGTTCAAAAGCGTTCGCTCGCTCGGCAGGGACAAAGGCCAAACGGCGAGCCTCCTCCTGGACGCCCTCGACCGGCACATAGCCTCTATAGACAAAAAAGTCGAACAGCTGGCCTCTTTGAAAAAAGATATTGAAGACCACAAACTTAAAGTCAGGGGTAAAAACTAGCCGGTTGAATTCATGAGAAAAAATCTTCCCGACCTCTCCGCGTTGCCCAAAGAGGTGGAAATAGTAGACGTTTCCGCCAGAGACGGGCTTCAATCCCTTCCCTTTCCCCTCCCTACCCACAAGAGGGTTCTCTGGATTCGGGCTCTTCTTGAGGCGGGACTGCGCGAGGTGGAGGGAGGAGCGTTCGTCTCGGAGGAACGCGTGCCGACGATGGCGGGTACGGAGGAGGTCTTCGCCGCCCTCTCCGATTTGGAGAAAGAAAGGGTCTGGGCGCTGGCCCCGAATGAAAAAGGCTTTTCAAGGGCGGCCAAGGCCGGTGCGAAAAAAAATAATCTGCCTGGCTTCGGCGACCGAAAAACACAGCAGGGAAAACCTAGGGGCTCCAGTCGATAAAATCATAGAGGGGCTTGGGTCCATAGCCGAAACGGCGCGGGGCGCCGACATAGAGACAAGGGTTGCGCTCTCAATGGCCTTCGGCTCTCCCGAACAGGCCAAAACACCCCAAGAGGAAGTGCTTGGCATCTGTGCGCGCCTTCGCGACGCTGGATTCGCGAAGATAATACTTTGCGACACCTACGGTGCGGCCTCGCCCAAAGACGTCATAAGCCTGCTAGGCAAAATCTCCGATATTTACTGGCCCCGCAACATCACCCTTCACATGCACGACACCTTCGGCCACGCGCTAGCCAACATATTTGCCGGCCTTCTGTGCGGCGTAAGCCGTTTCGATTCAGCGATGAACGGCCTCGGCGGCTGTCCGTTCGTGCCGGAGGCCAAGGGCAACGTTGATACGCTGGCGCTGGCCGGGTTTTTGCGCTCCCTTGACATACAAAACTCTCTGGACGAGGCGAAACTGGCAAAAGCCTCAGCCTACTGCCGCGGGCTTCTAAACCCCTGACCCTCCGCCAGCTTAAACGCCAAGCAGCCTTGCGGCATTCCCGTAGAAAACAGCATCCTTTTGCGCCTCGTCGAGGGGAAGCTCGTTAATCGCCCTCACCCCATCCGCGTATTCATGGCTGATCCCCGGAAAATCAGTGGCGAAAAGAATCTTGTGCGCAGCCTCTCCGACAAGTCCGAGGGGCGCTTCCATGCGGCCTTTCGGGCTGTCCATGAAGGTGTAGGCGGTATCCAGGTAAAGATTGTCCCACTCAAGAGCCGCCCTGAGGAATTTTTCCGGCTCGTGGCACCCCAGATGCGCAACGATGCATTTTAATTCGGGAAACCGCTTCAATACCGGCTCAAAGAGGTCGTAGCCGACAAAATCCCCAGGGAAGGGCCCGGTGCCCGCGTGAAACATCACCAGGCCGCCTTCTTCAATCGTCTCCTCGTAGAGCGGCCACAACCGCCTGTCGCAAGGGGCGACCTTTTGCACCTGACAATGGACCTTGAATCCCCTAAGCCCCATCGAGAAGGCGTTCTTTGCCATCCCGCGCAGATCGTCGTCGTCCTGATGGGCGCAACCCAAAGATATCGCCTTGGGGGAAAAAGACGGCAGCTCGGCGTAAAACCTGTTCAGCTCCCCGGCTATCCCCGGCTTGTGGGCATACCCGAAGGCCAGGTAGCGGCAAAGCCCTTCGGTGCTTTCCAGAAGGGAGGCCGCATCCCTCCATGTACCCTTGTAAAGAAGGTCCCAGCCCGCATTGACCGAAAACCAGTTGCGGATTGCGGCATAAAGCTTGTCCGGCATGATGTGCGTATGGATATCTATCCATCTTTGGGGCAAGGGCGTCTTTTCCGTCACTTTACTTCTCTTCGCATGGTTGCCGTCCTGCCCTTCAGGCCTAAAAAACCGCGCTGGCGCTCCTTAAGCGAGAGGGCGAAAATCGGGGCCAAAACGCGCTTTTCAATTTTCCGATACCTATCATCCCCTAAGCTCGCACATGAAATGCTTCCATCCGCCATTTCAAGGAATTTGGCGAAAAAGCCAGGGACTAACCGCCGGATAATCTTTGGAGCATCTCCCTTGCGCGCAGGGCCTGCGCCGACTGCCCGCCTGCCTCGCAACTTCTGGCCAGCCCCTCCCACGCCCTGGCGCTTGAAGGGTCAAGGGCAGTGGCATCCCTGAAATGCTGAATCGCCGGTGCATATTTCCCCTGCCTGAAAAAGCCTTCGGCGGCTGTCATCGAAGCGCCGAACTCGCCGCCGTAACCCGCGATAGCCGCCATCGCGCCGAACTCCCCGGGCCAGCGCCTTATGTTCCAGATCGCCCTTTGCGCCGCCTCGGCCAACCTGCCTGACTTGCGCAACGCCTCTTCAAGACTTATTTGGGCCTGCGGATAATCGGGATTTCTTAGCGCGGCGTATTCAAAAGCCCTCGCCGCCTCGGCGTGGCGACCGGTCTTAAGGGCGGCAAGCCCCAGCGAAAAGCTGTTCCAGGGATAATCTGGCGCCATCGCGTTTACGGCCGCAAGCCGCCGGTAGGCTTCTTCCGGCAACCCCGCGTTTTCATAAGCCACGCCAAGGCTGTGGAGAGCCAAAACATTTTCCCGCCCCGAGACCTTCTCCATATAGCCGAACAAGGTAATTGAGTCTTTCCAGCGCGAAACCTGCCTGTAAGAAAGCGCGGTCAAAACCGCCAGAAGGGCCGCCGCAAATGCGACCGCCGGAGCCGCCCGCCATCCCAGCCCCCCGTAGAGACTCCAAAGGCCGAAAACAAGGGCCGGAAGAAGGAAAATATGCGGGAAATAGGTGAACCTGTCCGCCACCGACATGAGCCCTATCGAAGCTACGCCGCTCACCGGCAAAAGCATCGGCAAATACCAGCACCAACCAGCGAAAAACTCCCCCGACCGCTCTTTGAAGCGCCAAAGCGCCCACGACAAGACGCACAGCGCAACCAGCGAAGCCGCGCCCAAAGCAAGCGCCCTGGAATCGACCTCGCGTCCCGCCTCCATCACGAGGTCAACGGGCCAAAAAGTCTTGTGAAGGTAAATCCAGTAGGAGGATGAAGCGGTGGCGATTCCTCCCGCAAGAGCGCCGAGGCCGCTTTTTTGCGCCACGAAAGCCCCCCTTTGGCCCATAACCGTCACAATGGAAAAAACAATCGAAACGGCGGCGAAGGGGGCTTTTTCGAGGAGAAGTTTCCTTGTTCCGGTTGCCCCGGATCTCTCCAGAGGCCAAAAGTCGAGCGCCAGAAGAGCCGCTGGCAGCAAAACGACGGCGGGCTTTGAGGCGTTTGCCGCCGCAAAGAGTAAAACCGAGGCCGCGAGCCATGATTTACCGGGATTTTTTGCATATTGCAGGTAAGCGATGAGCGAGAGGAGGAGAAAAAATCCGCAAAGGACATCCTTTCGCTCGGTTATCCAGGCCACCGACTCAGCCCGAAGCGGGTGGAGGCCGAAAAAAGCCGCCGCGAAAAAACTTTTCCAGGTAGAGCCGGTTGCGGCGCGCAAAAAACCGAACAGCAAAAGGACGTTGACCGTATGCAGGATCGCGTTAGTGCGGTGGAACGCGCTTGGGCTCATCCCCGAAACACTTATGTCGGCCATGTAGGAGAGCCAGGTGGCCGGAATCCAGTAGGCCTCGTAAAAAGAGGAAAAGGCCGCCCCTATTCCCTTCAGCGTCAAGCCGCCGGAGATAATCGGGTTGATGGTGGTGTACCGTTCGTCGTCGATGTTTATGTAGCCAAAACCCACGCTCTGCCAATAGACGATTAGGCAGAGGGCCGCGAGAATCGCTGCGGCAACCGCGGCTAAGCGATGCTCCCTTATCGTCAAAATCCTACTCCGCCTTTTTTATCGCCTTCAGGAGCCAGGCCATGTTTTCTCCGAGGTTCTTCATGTTGGCCAGCCCCTCGGCGTCGCCCTCCACCTCTCCAACGTTTCTGCCGACACCGAAATTCCAGTAGGTGGAGCCAGGAACGACCATCTGATTTATCAAAAAAAAGTGGTTCAGGGTGTCGAAGACGTGGAGCGCGCCGCCGCGCCTCACCGCGACGACGCCTGCGCCGACTTTTCGTCGCAAAAGCCCCCCGTTGCCGAGGCAAACATAGCCGGCCCGGTCTATCAAAGCCTTCATCTCGGCGCTGACATCGGTGAAATAGGTAGGCGAGCCAAGGATGATGCCGTCGGCCTCGCGCATCTTCTCCACGTAGCCGTTTAGCCCGTCATTGTCTATGACGCAGCGGCCATCCTTGTTTTCACGGCATTTCATGCATGCGGTGCAACCCCTCAGGGCCTTGCCGCCCACCTGCACAAGTTCAGTCTCTATGCCCGACGCTTCCAGAGACCTGAAAACCTCGCTGATAAGTATTTCGGTATTTCCTCCCTTGCGCGGGCTGCCGTTAAAAGCCACTACTTTCATGAAAAAATCTCCCTTGAAAAAATTTTCGCCAGCCAACATCTCGCCACAGCCCGCTTTACTTTGCAAGGCCGTAAAAAAGGTTTTGCGCGCACTCTTCAGCCAGTCGCAATTCACACACCAAATTACGTGTATATAAATTTTTATTTTACACTTGCTGGATGTGCTTTTTGTGGTTATATATTTATCAAGGCAATAGAACAAAGGAGAAGGACATGGAGCTGATATACTCTGACAACTCTCTTTCGATAGGCAAAACCCCTCTTGTGAGGCTAAACAGGATAACCCAGGGGGTTGGTGCGACTGTTTTGGCCAAAATAGAGGGGAGAAATCCAGGCTATTCTGTTAAGTGCAGGATCGGGACCTCGATGATACTGGACGCGGAGAAGCGCGGCCTGTTGAAGAGGGGCGGGGAGATTATAGAACCCACCAGCGGCAATACCGGCATAGCGCTGGCCCACGTGGCGGCGGCGCGCGGCTACCCGATAACACTAACCATGCCCGAGACGATGAGTCTGGAAAGGCGCAAAGTATTGG
>SRXB01000546.1 GCA_009724975.1 bacterium
GGTTGAGGCCGTCGGCGTCAATGACGCAGGGCGTCTCTCCGGCAATGGACAAAAGACCCGCAAAAAAAGCCCCGGCCTGCGCCGAAGAGCCCATGCCCGGGCCTATCACCAGCGAGTCGCAATTTTTTACTAGCTTTTCGAGGGGTCCGAGGCACTCTTCGCCCCACTGGCCGCCCCCGCCCACCGGCGCGGTCATCACCTCGGGTATGAAGCGGGCCTCCTTGACGGCTCCCGCGGGGAAAGCCGCGGTTGCGAGCCCCGCGCCGGAACGAAGCGCCGCGTGCGAGGCCAACGCCGCCGCCCCCATCATGCCGACTCCGCCGCCGATTACGAGGACGTGGCCGAAAGTGCCCTTGTGCGCACCCTCCGGGCGGTGGAAGAGACCTTCAAGGTCTTCCTCCCCTGCCAAAAAGAGGTCCGGCGACGCCTTTTCCCACGCTCGCGACGGGATGCCTATGTCGGAAACCTCCACTTCGCCGCAAAGGGAAGCCCCGGGCTGAAGGTAATGGCCCTTTTTGGGGAAGGCGAAGGTGACGGTGATATCGGCCCTTATGGCCGCGCCCATTATTTTGCCGGTGTCGGAGCAAAGGCCGGTGGGGATGTCCACGCTTACCACCGGCAACCCCGAGGCGTTGACCAGCTCAGCCCATGCTGGAACCGCGCCCGAGAGGTTGCCCGAAAGGCCGGTGCCCAAAAGGGCGTCCACGACTACGCGGGCGTTTTTAAAAACCTCCCTCGATGGCGCTTCTGGCTCTTCCACTTCGCCGCCCGAGTTCAAAAAGGCGTTCAGGTGCAAAAGCGCGTCGCCGCGGACGTTCCCCCGACCGCCCACAAGTATCACCCGCGCCCCAAAGCCCGCGTTGACGAGCCTT
>SRXB01000547.1 GCA_009724975.1 bacterium
CCAGAGAGCGGCGAACTCAAAGTGGTTCGCTCCTTTTCCTACGAAGATTTCAAAAACCGCCTCTCCTAGGGGCGATTATCTCCGGCCCCCCACCTCCCTCAGCATCTGGGCCGCCTCCGCGTCGGCTGGATTTAACTTCAAGACTTCCTCAAAAATCGCGCCTGCCTCTTCACCGCGTCCATTTTTCGCGTGAAGGGTGCCCAGATTGAAGAGCGCGCGGCTGTCCGCGGGCTCGAATTTGAGATATTCCAAGTAATCAGCCGCCGCTTCGGCGTCCATGTCTCCTTTAAGGCTCTCCGCCAGCGCCTTCTGGAAAAGCGCCTCGGTGTTGCTCCTGTCGGAGGCGTACGACTTGCCGAATCTCTCAATGGCCGACCCGAAATCGCCCTGCCGAAGGTCCAGAAGGCCGATTTGAAGATTTACGCCCGAGTGGCCAGGCGAATCGGCCAGAGCCTCGGACAAGACCTTCCTCGCCTCCGCGCTTTTGCCCATGCGGGAGAGCAGGCCGCCGTAGCAATATTTTGCGGGCAGGTAGTCCGGCTGGAGACTAAGCGATTTTTCGTAATTGGCCTTAGCTTCCTCCAGTAATCCGAGGTCGGCCTGACACCAAGCCATGTGAAAGAGCGCGGCGTGGTCGGAGGGGCGCTTTTCAAGGGCTTTTCCGGCCAGCTCGATGGTGCGGCGGTCAAGGAGGATGCGCATGGCCTCGAAGTCGTTCGCCGCCTCGCCCGCCGCCAGGGTTTTTTTCGCCTCCTCGAAGGGTTTTTCGGCGATGAGCTCGAAGACGAAGGCCGCCGCGCCGGATTTGCCCAGCCGCATGAGGTCGAGCGGTATTCCCACGTTGTAATCCGGCACGTGGGGGGTGTAGAG
>SRXB01000548.1 GCA_009724975.1 bacterium
CCCACCGCCGGTATCACCGACCAGTAGCTGACCGCCGACGCGACCGCCATCGACGACTGGCGGGAGGAAATTTTCTGTATTATCAACTGGTAGGCGGCGTAAAGCGCCGCCGACGCCAGCGACGCGGCCAGCCCCAGCGATAGGTTTTGACCCGCCACGCCACCACCGCCGGAGAGGGCTATTATCGCGCAACCCGCGTAGGCGGCCATGAGGAGCGCTCCCTTGGCGGGGCCTAGCCTCGTACCCATGAATATTCTGGCGAAGAGCGCGACAAAGACAGGGTGCGAGTAGATTACGATAACCGAGAGGGCGACTCCGGCGTTGGCGACGGCGTAAAAGCCGAGAATTACCGAGGCTGAGAACAAAAGGGCCGCCGTTATCAATTGCGGGGAAAAATAAAAGGCTACGGGGGCTTTTTTCGACTCTTTCCCGAAAACGGAGGCCAAAAGGAAGATTGCGGCGCAAAAAATCATCCTGAACGCCGCGAGTTGGGGTATCGTTGCGCCGAAGTTCAGCCCATATCGGATGAGGGGGGATTTCGCAGAGTAGAAAATGGCGCTCGCGAGGGCCATGGTGCGGCCTCGAAAGCGCCCGGCGCCTTTCGTCAAGGTAATTTCCTAAAAATCAAGCTTAAGCTGCTCTGTGCCGGGTATCGCCATCGTGCCCTCGGCCTCCTCTACCCACCTGGTCACCGCGCTTTTTCTATTGGCGTCGGCAAGATAGAGTCTGGCGGCGCGCGCGTCGGCGAAGACCATCCCTCCGAAGAGGGGGCGGTTGTCCCTGACGCGGGCATATGAGAATCCTTCCTTGGACCGGACTAGTTTTACCGTGGTGTTCATCGACGCCTTCGCAATGGTGGTCTTTGGGGA
>SRXB01000021.1 GCA_009724975.1 bacterium
AGGCGGGAATTCCCGCCTTTTTTTGTGCATGGGCCTTCAGCCTGCTATTTTTTGCCCCGCTTTTCTCGCCTTGGCGAGTATTTTTTTCGGCACAACCGGCTTTGGCTCCTCGCCCATTAGTCCCGCGATGATTGTCTCGACCGGAACCGCCCCAAGGCAGGCGGCGGCGGCCTTGAGGGCTCTTACCGCGCCAGTAGCGAATGGGACGAATATCGCCGGACAGGCCGAGGCCGTGACGAGGACCGCTTTTCTGCTTCTCTCCCCATTCCTGAATTTCGGGCCGCCGCGTGAGCGCCAGGGCCAGTAGGCCGTGGCCACATGGCGCTCCAGCCAGCGGCGGGTGAGGGCGTTTATGTTGTAGAAATTCACCGGCGCGCCGATTACTAGGGCGTCAGCCAAGAGGCATTCGGAGAGGATTTCGCGGAAATCGTCTTTAAGGGGGCATTCCCCCGGGTCTTTCCCCGGTGTTTGCGTGCAGGCCCGGCAATTTGTGCAAAACTCTATATGTTTTTCATCCAGGTATATCTTCTCAGCCTCGGCACCGGATTCTTCCGCGCCGCGAAGCACTTCGTCGACTATGGAGTCCACCGCGCAACCGCGACGGTAGCTCCCCATTATAGCCACCACCTTCTTTTTCATGGCCAAACTCCGCAGTAATCTTCCGCAAATTAAAAGCCCCGCTTCGGGGGCGGGGCTTTTCGTTTTAGAGGCCCTGAATCTTCTTGTCGGTTTCGTCGAAGTGGGCTTTTACGTTTGGGTCGTTGGGAAGCTCGTCTCGGGCCTGCTCAAGCATGCTTCTGGCTTCTTTGTGCCACCCTCGGTTGGCGTAGCCTTCCGCTATGCGCAAAAGGTGGTACCAGCCGTGCTCCTGGTCGATGCGGTAGCAGTGCTTGAAGACCTTTATCGCCGCCTCGGCGTGGACCTCGCCGCTTTTGAGGTAGAGATGGCCGAGGGGTATGAGCGCCTCAAGGTTGTTCTGGTTGGAGTTGGTCAGGTGCTGGTAGGCGCGTATCGCCCCCTCGATGTCGCCTTGCGCGTCTTTCAGGCGCGCCCACAGAAAGCCGAGGGTCGAGTTGGTCTTGCCTTCGCTCAGGTAAAGGTCCGTTAGGGCCTCCTCGGCCTGGCCGTTTTCGCCGAGGTCCAGAAGGGCCGCGCCAAGGAAGATTGTCGCTTCCTTGTCTTTGGGGAAGCGCTCTCTCCACTGCCGCAAAAGGTCGACGGCCTCCTTTGCCAGCCGCATTTCGCGCAATATGGAGACGTAGCTGAAGAAGGCGCTGGTGAAGTCGGGCTTTAGGGAAAGGGCTTTTTCGTAATGCTTCCTGGCGGCGTCGCCCTTGCCCAGCATCCCCTCCAAAAGCGCGAGGGTGTAGGCGACTGCGGGTGACTTGTCGGCCTCTTTTTCCGCCTTGCGAAGGCATTTTTCAGCCTTTTCAAGCTCGCCCTGCTGGAGGGCGACGAACCCTTCGCGGAAGGTCTGGGGAAGGTCCTCGAAGAGCGGTTGCTCGTTTTCGGGCATGGAATCAAGGTAGAGGTAATAGACATCCTCGAAATTATCCTCCGCCTCCTCGCCGCCGCAGCTTGAGCCGCACGAGGTGGAGGCGCAGCCGCCGCCGCACGATGATTCGAAGAGGCGCTTTGGCTTTTCCTCCTCTTCCTTCTTTTTCGGGGGCGGCGCTTTGGCGGGGCCGAGGGTGGAGAGGAAGGAAGAGGCTTTTTTCTTCAGGTCCTCTTCGCTTCCCGCCAGCTGGGCGGCCAAAAGGGCGTGTTCGCGGGCCTTATCAGGGTCGAAGGAGGAAAAACAGGAGGCTTCCTCCAGATTTTTCTCCACCAGCTTCTCGCGGCAAAGGCGTGCGCCCTTTCTAGCCTCGGTAACGGCGGGGTCTTTGTCGAGAACTTCAAGGAACCAGGTGAGAGCCTGGCCGTAGTTCCCATTGTTGGCCAGTTTTTTCCCTTTTTCCAGGGCCTTTTCCATCGTACTCTTTTTAGAGAAAAATCCGAACATAACTACCCTCGCCGAAATGGTTTTAAAGTCCACACAGGGTAAGACCGGAGAAGGGCTTTGTCAATGCGAACGCAACCTAAAATATCAGCGCCCGTCGCAACGGTTTTCACCGACGGCGGGTGCATAAAAAACCCTGGCCCCGGCGGCTGGGCGGCGATAATCCAAAGCGGCGGCAGGGTCAGGGAGCTTGGGGGAGGCGAGGCCGAGACCACCAATAACCGCATGGAGATGCTGGCCGTAATCAGGGGGCTCTCCTCGCTTCAGTTTTCGGGAGAGGTTTTGGTGGTGACCGATTCGCGCTACGTAATCGACGGGGCCTCAAAGTGGATTCGCGGCTGGAAGAAAAACGGCTGGAGAAAGAGCGACGGGGGAGAGGTGCTGAACCGCGACCTTTGGGAGGAGATTGACGGGCTGACCTCCTCAAGGAGGGTTTTGTGGGAGCACATAAGGGGCCATACGGGCCACCCCCAGAACGAGCGCTGCGATTTCATAGCCAATTCCTTCGCGCGCGGCCAAAAGCCCGAGCTTTACGAGGGGGACGGCTCCTGGATAGCCAAAAAAGGCATTCTGGCAGAGGAGAAATATGAAGAGCCGCTTTACCTTAGCTTCATCGACGGGGCAATAGAGGAGCACAGGAGCTGGGCCGAGTGCGAGGCGAGGATACGCGGCGTGCGGGGCTCAAAGTGCAAGAAGGTCCTCTCCAAAAGCGAGCACATAGAGACGATAGCCAAATGGGGCGACCAGTGAAGGGGTTCATTCTCGCGGCGGGGCTTGGCACGCGCCTGCGCCCCCTTTCCGATCGGGTCGCGAAGCCCGCGATGGAGTTCTTCGGCGTCCCGATGGCGGCCCACACCCTAAATTCCCTGGCAGGGGCGGGTGTATCGGATTTCATAATAAATCTCCACCACCTACCCGAAACCGTAAAGTCAGCCCTTGCGGGTCACCTGCCTACTGGGGCTTTTGTTGAATGGAGCGAGGAGCGCGGGCGGATTCTTGGGACGGGCGGGGCGGTAATGCCCTGGCTCGGACATCTCTCAGATGGGTTCATCCTGGCCAACGGCGACACCTACCGAGACTTGGACCCACGCGAAATGATGGAGTTTCACGCTAAAGCAGGCGCTCTGGCCACCCTCTCGGTCGCACCCGCGCCCGAAGGGGCGAGCGCTCCCTTGGAAATATCGGAATCGGGCCGCATAGAGCGTTTTCTCGATGACAAAAGGCCCGATTACCGCGTCGGCAGGCCTATGCTCTTTTCCGGGATGCATATTTTCTCCGGCGCTGCGGTTTCGCGGTTTAACCTCGTCAAGGAAACTTCCTTTTGCGTCAACCGGCAGGTGAATCAGAAAATGGTGGCCGAAGGGCTGCCCGTTTTCGGCTATTGGCCCCAAAAGGGATATTTCTGGAGCGATCTTGGGACCCCGCAAAGCTACCTTGAGGCCCACTTCTCCCTGCTCAAGGCGGGCAGGCCGCCTCTTCTTTCTCGGGGCAGGCTGGTTTTGGAGGATGAAACCACTTCTCAAGGGGGCAAAATAGCCGCCCCGTCGTGGCTGGGCGAGGGAGCCATAGTCAAAAATGGGGCGGTGGCGGGGCCCTTTGCGGTTCTGGGGGCGGGTTCGGTCGTTGGCGAGGGGCTGAAAGTTTCCGGCTGCGTCGCCTGGGGCGAAGTGAAGGTTGAAAAAAGCGCCGAAAAGGCGATTTTATCGGGTTTTGAAGCCGTTTTCTCGGATGGAGGGAAAAGATGAAGATAGCGGTAATGGGCGCGGGAGCCGTGGGCTCATATTTCGGGGCGCGTCTGGCGCGTGCAGGCTACGACGTCACCCTGATAGGCAGGGGGAAGCACCTGACCCGCGTCAAGCGCGACGTTCTTCGCGTGCGCTCAATCGACGGCGATTTCGACATCTTCATGCGTGCCGTGGAAGAGCCTTACGATGTCGGCGAATGCGATATAGTCCTCTTTTGCGTGAAATCCTACGACACCGTGGAGGCCGCCCGCAAAATGGCCCCCCTTCTGGGCGCCTCCACCGTGGTTTTGTCTCTGCAAAATGGCCTTGGCAACGAGGAGCTTATAGAAGAGGTCGTTGGAAGCGGCAAGGTCCTTCACGGCCTTTGCTACATAGGGGCGAGGATAGATATTCCGGGCGAGGTTATACACAGCTCGGCGGGGACTATCGTCCTGGGCGAGGTCGGGGGAAAGAAGACGGTACGGGCGGCCAGGGTGGAATCGGCCTTCGCCGACGCGGGCATCGCCGTTAAAGTATCTCCCTCCATAGTGACCGAGCAGTGGAAAAAGCTCTTCTGGAACCTCTCCTTCAACTCGATTTCGGCACTCACCCGCGCCACCGTCGGGCAGATCGTGAGCCTTTCCGAATCTCGGGAGGTCGCGCTCGCCGCGATGGAGGAGGCTTTGGCCGTGGCGGCTATGGAGGGGGTGGAGCTCCCCGCAGACCTTCCCGTGAAGGTTCTTGATTCAAACGCCCAGTTCCACGACCTTCGCACCTCTATGCTGCAGGATGTGGAAAAGGGCGGAAGGCTAGAATACGAGGCGATAAACGGGGAGATAGTGAGGCGAGCCGCCGCCCTCGGGGTGAATGCGCCGGTCAACCGGACACTCTACGGGCTTTTGAAGTGCCTTGGCGCGGTATTGAGGGAGAACGCCCGCCTGCGAGGAGATTTTTAGGGGATTACAAGTTTCTGGCCCGGCCTTATGGCGCTCTCTTTTGTCAGCTTGTTGGCGCTCATGAGCTCCCCAAGTTTTACCGAGTGCTTTTTCGCTATCGAGGAGAGGCTGTCGCCCGCCGCCACGCTGTAGGTTTTGCAGGAAGCTCCCTCGGCGGGCTGTGGCTGGTAAGAGGAGGCTGTTTCGTCTTTTTGGGCGGCCTCAAGCTGCTCGGCGGAGGCGAGCGCAACCGTAGTCGGCGCTGCGGGGGCGGGGGACTCGGCCTTTTTCTCCTGCGCCTCCCTGACCGAGGAGTTTTTGAGCGCCGAGGCGAGCCTCGGGGCGTTTTGCGCGGGAACTGTTATCATGTAGCGTCCTTCGCTCAGGGGCGCGCCGGTCATCCAGGGGTTGAGGATGAGCATGTAGCGGTAGCTTATCCCCGCCGCCGTCGAGAGGTAGTTCACCGAAACCGGCTTTTTCGCGTAAAACTCCAGGTCGCTCGTTTCAAGTTCCGAATAAAGGCTTGCCTGGCTCATATCCACGCCGAAGCTCTCGGGATTTTCGCCGACCAGCTTTGCCGCGATTATCCTGAATACGTACCTTTCGGTCTCCAGCGGGAGCTTGAGGCCGTAGTAGCCGGTCTCCCCCTGCTCCCTCATCGCGTCCATCACCCTTCCCGGGCCGGCGTTGTAGGCGGCGAGCGAAAGGGGCCAGTCGTGGAAGGTGTTGTTCAGCTCTTTGAGAAAATCCATCGCCGCCAGGGTCGATTTATCCCAGTCCCGCCGCTCGTCCACGCATCTGGTTTGCCTTAGCCCCTTTTCGGAGCCCGTTGATTTTATGAATTGCCATGGCCCGGAGGCTCCCGCCTTGCTCAGCGCGTCGGCCTTGAGGTTGGATTCGGCCACGGCTACGTATTTGAGGTCGTCGGGAAGACCAGCGTTTTTGAGCTCCGCCTCAATCTGCGGGAAATAGCGCGGCATGCGTTTTAGCCAGAGTGCCGTCTGTACGGGGCTGCCGAGAATGACCAGAAGCTCCAGCTCAAGCCTTTCGCGCACGTCTTCATAGGCTATCGGCACTTCCTTGCCGCAAAAGAGGACCTTTTCGGGAAGGCGTACGGAGACGAGCCTTCCCACGGGGTCTATCGGCTCGCGCTCAAGTGGCGCGGCATTTGCGGCCGCCGCGAAAAAAAGCATGGTCAGCGAGAGGCCGACTATTCTGGAAAATTTAAACTGCATCTGGTCTCCGCGGGTAGTTGTTGGCGTGGTGGAATTTACCACTTGGCGTCGGTAGGCTCAACCCCGCGCGGCGAAAATTCGCACAGGGCGTAAAGGCTTATCGGGCCATCTCATTAGTTGGAGATTTTCTTGGCGATATCCTCGTCCAGCAGCAACCCCCTGTATTTTCGCTTGTCGAAGGCCCTTTTAAGTTGGCCGCGCAGTATCCCCTTCTCTCCCATGCTTTTCAGGCACTCGTAGGCGGAGTCTTCCCAGCTTTTCCCGAACCCTTCCCAATAGGTGAGTGTCGGCATGGCGATTTTTTCAGCCGTTTCGGATGTCCCGAGCCATTTGGAGGCGCTTGAGGCGGCCAGGGGCTGGTTTTCGTTGGCGTAGCGGCTGGCGCGCATGAAAAGGGTCATTAATTTTTCCAGCGCCTTTTTGTTTTTCTTCGCGAATTCGGAGTCGGCGCAGGCGGCGCAGCAGGGGAAGAGGCTCTTATCCTCAATCCCCTCGAAATCCTTGATTTTTGCTATAACTTTTCCGGCTCCCATGAGTTCGGCTTCGGCAAGTGTGGGCTGTTTGGCGGCTATGCCGTCCACCAGGCCGGTCCGGAGCGCCGGTATGAGGTTTTTAGTGCTGTGGAGGTTTATTAACGTGGCTTTGGACGAGGGGCCCCCCATTCCTATCGCCAAAGGTATCCCCTCGGCGGCGAAGGCGTTTTCAATCGCCATCTGCGGGGCCGAGCCGGAGGCCTCCACCCCTATCCGGATGGGAGTTTTGGCGAATCTGGCCGCTGCCGCGAAACTTTTCCAGTCATTTCGAGGCGATTCTTTCGCCACAACCAGCCCCGTTTCGCCGCTCGCTATGGGGGCTATCAACTTTATCTTCTGTCCGCTGTCGATCTCTTTGGCAATTTCCGTGAATGATCCGAGGGAGATGTCGGCCTGCCCCTCGCAAATTTTCTTTATGGCCTGTATCTCGTCGCCGCTTTCGTCGAGGATTATGCGGGCGGCGGTTTTGCCCCCTTCCGCCAGCTCGTATTCTTTTTTTGGGGTGATTTCGCGCAGGTACAGGTCGCCGTTTTGCTGGAAGTATTCAGGGTGGAGCGCGGCAAGATAAAGGGCTGCGTTGTGGTCGCGCGGAGCCAGCGCCAGCCGTATGGTGGGAGAGCCCTCTTCCTCACTGGAGCAGGAGGGTAAAAGGAGTAACGCCCAAAGGATTGAAAACAGGGCAAAAACCGCCTTCATTTTAAGGATATTCCTTTCAACGAAAAAAGATACGCTTCGGCTCAACGGATGCCGAGGCTTTTTTAAAGGATATCTCCATTTGTCCTTCAGGCTAAGGGCAAAATGGCGACTTCGCTAAATTTTAGAGAATTTTAAGTGGTTTGAAAAGCGGATCAGGCGTTGCCCACGGCTTCGGCGAGCATAGCGGGGTGTATGCCCAGTTTGGAGATTGCGGCTTTCCATCTCTCTTCGTAGGGGAGGGCGTAAACTATCTCTTCGCAGGCGGGGACTACAAGCCAGTCGTTTCTTAGTATCTCGCCGTCCAGCTGGCCCGGCCCCCAACCCGCGTAGCCTACGGCGAAGAGAAATTTTTCGGGCCCGCCGCCGTCGGCTATGTCGCGCAGTATCTCGATGGTGGTTCCAAGGCGCATGGTTCCGGTGACGGGGAGGGAGTTTTTGTAGATTTTCGGGCTGGTGTAGATGAGAAAGCCTATCTGGGGCTGGACCGGCCCGCCGTTGTGCACCAGCGAGCAGTTGCATTCGCCGCCCTCGATTTTCTGGCCCGCGAAGATCTCCGCCATGGTGTGAGGCATGGGGCGGTTGACGATTATTCCCATCGCTCCCTCCGAGGCGTGTTCGCAGATGAGGACCACGCTTTTTGCGAAATTAGGATCGGCCATGTGCGGCATTGCCACTAAAAATTGGCCTTTGAGGCTGGTAGTTTTTATTTTCTCACCTCCGACTGAAGGATGCGTTTTCTAGCTCTAGAAATTTAGCTGATTATTTGCGAAAGAGGCAAAAAAATCCCGCCTTGCGGCGGGATTCTCATCGTTTTTTTTTAAAGAGGGGGCCGAGATCAGATTCCCAGCATTATCTCCTGGAATTTCGCCCACCAGTGCTTGAGTGCCAGAAGCACGACGACGGAGGCTCCCATTACCACTATGAAGAGCCACATGGCCATGCTGGTGAGGAAGGAGGCGGTGGAGTTTCGGGAAACTATCTCTTTTCTTGCGGCGTCGGCTAGGGCGGCGGAGCTTTTGGCCACTTCGTTGCCGCTTTTGTCGGCCTGGGTCAGAAGTTCGGTGAGGAGGTTGAAGTTGACGGTGTCGCCGATTGCTACGGAGAGCGCGTCAATGGTGCTGCGGTACTGCTGGGTGCGGGAGGCGACCTCCTCCAGGGATTTTTTGTTTGCGGCGCTGGTCGTTATTTTTCCGGTTTCCGCGATTTTGGTGAGCAATGTATCGGTTTTGCCGCCGATTTCGTTTAGCATGCGGTCAGCGGCGGCGGGGTTTTTCGCCCCAGCGCCGGTGAAGAGGTAGGTGTACATGTCGCGCTGTATGGCGGTGACGTCACGCTCTATTTCGCTGGCGGCCTGGGCAAAGGGCTGGTATTCGGCCACGACGCCTTTTACCGCGCGGTTTATCACTATGCTTATCGCGACCGCCGCCACGTTGACGAAGATCAAAAGGGCGACCATATAGGTGAACCAGCGCCGAAGTTCTACACCCGCGGGTCTATCGCTCATTTTATTTTCCTTCGATATCGAGGGTTATAAGTTTGGTGTAAGCGTGGTTTTCTTTTTCCGAGTGGTCGTAGGAGGCGAAGGAGGCCGTTACCTTCGCGCCGGCTTTTAGTTGGGCGTCGTCGAGGTTGCCGGTGTTCATCTTCCTTGAGAATTCCACCGTCCATGCGCCGTTGCGGTAAGCGCCCACGGCTTTCACGTCGGCGGCGCTGCCGGAAGGCTGTGCTTTTACGTAACTGGGGATTATGTCCTGTGTCGCGGTGGAGGCGATGGGAACAAATAGTTCCCACGCGGCCTTGCCCGCGTCGGGTTTGTTCTGAAGGTGTATGGAGCCGCCGCTGCGGCCGGTGAAGGCGTTGGATTCCGGCATAGGGGAGCGGCTGATTTTAAGTTTTTTGTCGGCGGCGTAGCCGGAGAGTTCAGACCAGAAGGAGCGCCAGAGCCAGATGTCCATCTCTTGCTCTTCGCCGTTCATCATGCAGGAGTTGGAGGGGTTTTTGCCCATGTAGAGGGCGACGGAGAAGGCGTCGTCGACCTCTTCGGAGGCCTTGAAGCGCTTTTCGTTTCTTATCCACGGGCGGTAGGAGGTGTTTTTGCTCTTGTCGGGCCATTTGGCGAGCATGTAGATGTCGGAGCCGTTGTTGATGGCTTTTATCTCGATTGTCCCGTTGCCGTCCTGCATCGGTATTTTTAGAATTCGCGCTTCCGCCCATGCGGGGTCGGAGTCGTTGCCGTCCAGGGAGGGCTGCTTGGCCGAGTAGCGGACGCGCAGGGTGTCGCCGGTCTGCGATTTAAGTTCTTCAAGGTATTTCGCGGCCTCTTCTGCATGGCGGCCTTTTGGGTATTGGCGCATGTACTCGGCCATTATTTTTTCGTCGTTCTTGCCTCGGTTCCAGAGGTTTTCTTCCCTGAGGAGCTCTATCCTTGCGCGGGCCGCGGGTGCGTCTGGCGAATCGGGGTAGACGGCGAGGAATTTTTCGTAAGCCTCCACGCTGTCTTGCGTCTTTGCCGAGGCGTAGGCGTTTGCAAGGGCTTTTCGCGCCTTTTCCTCCTCGGCTTTCGCTTTGGCGTCTTCCGCTTTTTTGCGGGCTTCCTCGGCGGCTTTCGCCTTGGCGTCCTCTTCGGCTTTTTTCTTCATTTCCGCCACTTTTTCGCTGGTTTTCAGCTCGTCGAGGCGTTTTTGCGCCTGGAGCCGGAAGACCGAGTGGGGAAAGAGGGTCAGGAAGGCCTGAAGGCTATCCTTGGAGTCGGCGCCCCTGGCGCTTTCCCAGGCGAGCTCTTCTTTGAGCGCCTGCGATTTTTTGGCGGCTGTAACGGCGTGGGGGGAGTCTCGGTAGGTTCTTGCGAAGTCGTCGAGGGCTTTGGGGTCCCTGAGGGCAATTTTTTCTTCTAGTATCTTTCCTATGCGGTCCTGCTCGGCTTTTTTGGCCATGTCGAACCCGACGAATTCCACCTTGTAGATGACGGCCCCCGTGCCCTTTTCCACGGCGGTGAACTCGACCGCCTTGTCGTCGTCGCAAAGGGTTTCGCCGCCCTTGGCCATGGCGAGGCGGTAGTAGTCGTTTTTGGGGCCGTAAAGGTAGAAGCTGGCTTTGCCCTGATCGGTGAAGAAGGTGAAATCCATGCGGATGTTGGAGCCGTCTCGCGTGAAGGAGAAGGACTCGGCGCGTCCGTTGGCCGATTTTATGGCGTCGGTTATCTGGGTGGTTTTTTTGTTTTCGTTGTCGGAGGTGAGGTCGTAGAGGGTGTCGCCGGGGAAAACTATGTCCAGAGGCAGGGCGATTGCTCTGGCGCCGAGGAGGAGGGCCAGGGCGGTCAGCCCGAAAATTTTGAGACTACCTGCTTTAGCTCCTCGGCTATTTTGCTGGCTGATTTGGGATCCATAAAGGCTGAAACGAACCTTTCCACCCTCGTCACCAGTTGCTGAAATTCGTCTTCCGTATCCCCGCATTTCTCCACCGCTTGCAATAGACGTTTTGATTCCTTGCCGAATTTTTGCTCTAAAAGCGCCTTCAGCTCTTCTTTTATCTCCGCCGCTGTCACCTTTTTAGCGGGCGGCGGCGGGGCGGGCGCTGGTTCCGGCTCGGGCTCCAGATAGATGGCCGTTTCCTCGGCCAAAGGCAATATACCATAAGAGTCGCCCGCGTCGTACTCAATAACGCCTTCGCCGAGGCCTTCGAATGTTATTTCCGGCAATTCACCGGGCAGTTCGGGCTCGTCGGGCGCGGCAACAATCTTTTGCGCTTCTTCCTGCTCCGATGCAAGGCCATTTTGCTCTTGCTCGTACTTCTCTTTGGCCGCTTCGTCCAGAAGCCTCGCCGCTTCCATGACGAGGTTCGTGGGGTCCATGAAGATGCTCTGGGTTGGCGGCTTCAGGTCCGCCTTGAAGCGGAACTCCCCCTCGCCAAGGCGAAAGAGCATGTAAACTGCGTCCTCGCCGGTGAGTGACCCCATCTCGGCGTGGATTACGTTCCCCTCCTGAAAGTAGAGTTTGGCGGCCGTGCCCTTGTGCTCTACGCCAAGAACGCCGCTTTTGCGGCCAAATCCGACGAGCTGAATCACGTCGGGCAGGCTGAAGTCTTTCAGGTTTCCCCAAAGTTCCAAATATTTTATCTCTAGCTGGGGCGGCCAGCCGCCCGTAAAGGATCGTTAAAATTAAATGCGAAAAGGAGACGGCTTGCGTGGCCTGCGGCCGGTTGTCGCGGATTCGCCCCGCGTCGCGGCAAAAACCAACGCTGGCTCCAAAGGACACCACGGCCTGAAAGGCCCCATTTGTTTTCATCTCGGCGGACGCCGTTCTCCAAAACTCTACTATTCTTTTGTCCCGACCCCTATTATGTCAAGGCAGAAGTTGAAATTTTGCACCATTCTAAATATGGTGTTTGAAAAAATATTGTCGGCGCACCGCATGCTCCGGCGCAAGCGAAAGGTCGGCCCACGAATGCCAGAAGTCAAAAAACCCGCGCAGCCAGAGGCTAAATTCCTCATTTCAGCCCCCAAGTGGAAAGAGGTTCCCGACTACGGTCTGCCGTTTGTGGTGGTGGCGGGGCGCTCCAACGTGGGCAAATCCTCCTTCATAAATTATCTCGTCAATCGCAAGAATTTGGCGCGCACCTCCTCCACCCCGGGCCGTACGCGCCTTCTCAACTTCTTCGACGTGGGGGGGCGTTTCATTCTCGTCGACGTGCCGGGCTACGGCTACGCCAACGCCCCCAAGGAAGAGGCCCGCAAATGGCTTGAAAATCTGATGTCCTTCATAAGCGGGTGCGACTCCGTGGCCTGCGTAATACAGCTTCTTGACATAAGGCGCGACCCCACCGCCGACGACAAGTGGTTCGCCCGCGAAGTGATGGCCACCGGCTGCCAGTTGATGCCCGTGGTCACCAAGGCCGACAAGCTGGCTCGCACCCACTGGAAAAAGAGGGCCAAGGAGATAGGCGCGGCGATAGGGGTTGGTTCGAAAATCCCCGTCACCTCGGCCCAGGACAAAATCGGCAGGGAAGAGGTGACGGCGATGATAGACGAGGCCATTTCGGGCGGCGAACAGCCGGTGAAACTGCCGGTTATCGCCCTTGACGGCCCCTCCGGCGCTGGCAAATCCACCGTGGCGAAGCTGGTGGCGAAAAAACTTGGGTGGAGCTACCTCGACACCGGAGCGATGTACCGCGCCATAGGGCTGAAGGCCGACCGCGAGGGGATAGCTATGGAAGACCACCCCGCCCTCGGCGAACTTTGCGCCCGCACCGACCTCTCGCTGAGACCCGACCCCTCCGGCCAGACCAGAATCTTCCTCGACGGCGAAGACGTATCGGAAAAAATACGCGAACACCGCGTAAGCGCGCTGGCCTCGGCGGTTAGCGCCTCCCCGCCGGTGCGCGAGGCGATGGCCGCCTTCCAGCGCCGCATCGGCGCATCGACCCCCACCGTCTGCGAGGGGCGCGACATGGGAACGGTAGTCTTCCCCGACGCCCTTTTAAAAATCTTCCTCACCGCCGCCCCGGAAACGCGGGCGAAAAGAAGGGTTCTGGAGCTTGAGGGGAGGGGGGAGAGGGCCGAATACGATAAAATCCTCGCCGACATCGTAAAGCGCGACCACGCCGACTCCACCCGCGCCCACTCTCCGCTCAAGCAGGCCGAGGACGCCGTCCTAGTCGATTCGGGGAATCTGGATGCGGAAGGGGTGGCCGAGAGGGTGGTTGGTTTGGTGAAGGGGTAGGATTATGTTTTTGGAATCATTTTTAAATGTAAATGATTTATCTTTGCGGGGCTTGGCGCGCCCCGCGCTTAAATCTTATGTGCGTCTTCGACGTTTTTATGCTTGAAGGGGCTGGCCGCCCCTTCACCCGCGTGTGACTTCTTTTGAGTGCGCTTCGCGCTATTTATATTTGCGGGGCTTGGCGCGCCCCGCACCCGCGCGACACTTTTTAAAAAGTGTCCAAAACACGGCCCTGCAACAAAGCTCTCACTTCGTTCGACCGCTCGCTCCGGCGGGGTCGCGACGGACTCTAAAGGTCCGCCGTCTCCCTTATCCGCCTGCGCTCTCTGCTTCGTTGAAAGGGCCTTTTAGGTAACGGACGTTTGGCTCGCTTCGCTCGTGGCTCGCAAATCTTTTGATTTGCTCGAAGGTAAAATTTTTACATTCGAGGCCGAAGGCCGAGTCGTGTAGGTCGGATTGAGCTATAGCGAAAATCCGACAATTTCCTTTTCTGGAAGCTTCGCTGTTTATATTTGCGGGGCTTGGCGCGCCCCGCGCCCGCGCGACACTTTTTAAAAAGTGTCCAAAACACGGCCCTGCAACAAAGCTCTCACTTCGTTCGACCGCTCGCTCCGGCTTGGGCGTGACGGGCACCCGCTGCGCTAAGACCCGCCGCCGCCCTTACCGCGCTCCGCTCACTGCTTTGTTGAAAGGGCCGCGTTGGGTTGCGGAAGTATGGCTCGCAAATCTTTTGATTTGCTCGAAGGTAAATTTTTACATTCGAGCGCTTTAGCGCGAGCTTGGAGCGCTAGCGACCCAGCGTCGTTCCCATTCCCCCTTCGACGAGAAGCGCTCGCCCAAATGCCGTAAAACGCCAAGTCCAAAGCCTGAGCCGACCCTCTACGTCGCCGTAAATTGCTCCGGCCTTTCCCT
>SRXB01000549.1 GCA_009724975.1 bacterium
ATGCGGTGCTTGGGGTTGGGCTCGGCGGCTATGACTTTCACGTGGGGGGCCTTTTCGCGGAAATATTTGCTTATTCCCATGACGGTGCCCGAGGTGCCGAGGCCCGCCACCACCGCGCTTAGTTCGCCGCAGCTTTGTTCCCATATCTCGGGGCCGGTGGTTTCGTAGTGGGCCATTACGTTGGCGTGGTTGTTGAACTGATCGGGCATGAAATAGCGGCCCGGGTCTTTTTCGTAGATTTTGCGCGCCTGCCGTATCGCCCCGTCGGTGGCGTCGCAGGCGGGGGAGAGGACGAGCTCGGCCCCGTAGGCCTCCAGAATGGCCCTGCGCTCGAAGCTGACGCAAGCGGGCATTACCAGCTTGACCTTGTAGCCCTTCATCGCCCCTATCATGGCAAGGGCGATGCCGGTGTTGCCGCTGGTGGCCTCAAGGACGATCTTGTCGGGGGTTAGCGCGCCGCTGCGCTCGGCCTCTTTTATCATGTACCAGGCGGTGCGGTCTTTTACCGAGCCCCCCGGGTTGGCCCCTTCGAGTTTGGCGAGTATGCGCACTTTGGGGTTTTGGCAGATGCGCGAAAGCCTTACTAGGGGGGTGTTTCCGATGGCGCTTGAAAGTTCGCAGGCGTATGTGCCCAATTCATCCCTCCGGTTCATTCCGAAATCCACTTTTCAAGGCGGGAAAACCTGGCTTTGCCGAGGCCTTTCACCGTCAAAATATCTTTCGCCGAGGCGAAGCCCCCTGCCTTTTCCCTCTGCCCGATTATCTCGGCGGCTGTTTTTTCGCCGATGCCGGGCAAGGCGACTAGGTCATCGAGCGTGGCGCGGTTTAAATCCAGCTGCTCGCCAACCAAAAGCCCCCTCCACCC
>SRXB01000221.1 GCA_009724975.1 bacterium
GCGCCCCCTTCTCCCAAACCCTGTAGATTTCCTCATATCCGGGCGCGATAGCTTGCGCTTCGGCAAGACTTTGCGCCGCCTCCCCATATCTTTTTAGCTCGATTAGAGCCTTGGCTTTCCCCACATTTCCGGTGGGGTCGTATGGAAAGCCCGCGGTTCGGTGCCCGAAGGACTCCAGCGCTTTTTCATGCTCGCCGATCTGGAGCAAAGCCTCTCCGGTTTCCACAAAGGGCAGGTCGGCTTTGGGGAGTATGGTTTCTGAACGCTTAAGGTCTTCAAGAGCCCTTAGCGGCTCGCCCATACGCAAATACGCCGCCGCCCTGTTCGCGTGGCCGAAGGCGAGGTTGAATTCAAGCCCGCTCTTCCCCTCGAAAGAGGCGAGCGCATCGGTGGCTATGGTCACGTCGTCGCGCCAGACTCTTGTGCGCAATAACGCGGCCCCTGCGATGAAGACTAAAAGGGCCGCCATGACCGCCGCCATGGTTTTTTGACGCCCGTTTAGGGATAGGAGGGGGCAGAGGGCCAAAGAAAGGCCGACCGAGGGCAGGTAGGCGAAGCGGTCCGCCGTGTAGCCCACCACCGGCAGGGGGAGGGAGGGTGCTATCGCCGTCGCGAAAAACAAAAGTCCTATCCATACTTCGCGGGGAATTTTTTTTCTGAGGGCGAAAAGGGTCGCCGCCGTAAATGCGACTCCGGCGACCGAAAAAATCACAAGGGGGCTCGTTAGCCCCGGAGAGGCGAGATAGGGGGAGAATATGTGCGGCAGCGGGATGAAGCTTCGCAGAAAATAGTAGGAAAAGAGCCTGTGAATTGCGCTAAACGCCATAAAAGCGGCGCCGAATCCCTCCTCCACCAGAGCCTCCTGGTAGGATTGCCTCGCGTAAAGGGCGATAACGCCCAATAAGATCGCGACTGCAAGGTGGGGCAGCTTCTCGGCAATGGCCCTGCGGCTCATTTTCCTTTTCATCGCCAGGTCTACGGCGAAGTAGAGCAACGGCAGAGCCATCGCGGTTCCTTTGGAGAGAATCGCCGCCACAAAAAGAAAGAAGGCCAGCGCGAAAAATCTTTTTTCGCCCCGTTCCACCCAGGCGGCGTGGGCGTTTAAAGAGCAAAGGGAGAAGAAGGCGGACAAAAGGTCCTTTCGCCCCGTCACCCAGGCCACCGGCTCTGCCTTGAGCGGGTGGACCGCGAAGAAAAGGGTCGCGAGAAACACCGCCCTCGGGCCGAACCCAAGCTTCCTTAAAAGGGCGTAGAGGAGGGCCGCGTTAAGGATGTGCAGCAGCAGGTTGTCAAGTTTGTAGACAAGTGGATTTAGGCCGAAAAGCGCGTGTTCGGCCATGTAGGTGAGGAGGGGGAGTGGGTGGTAATTTCCGGAGAGGAAGGTTGTGAATATGGCACTAATGTTTTCAAGGCTTAAGGATTGCACCAGGGGATTTCGGGTGAGGTAAACGGGGTCGTCCCACTCCAGAAAGCCAAAAGAGAGCGAATAGGCGAATACCGCCACTATCGCCGTCGCCACCCCGAATAGGCGCAGGCGGTCGTCGGCGCTTCTCAAAGGACAGGAAGAGCCTTTTGGGCCAAGGCCGAAGGGGGCTGTTTCGCCATTCTTATTCACGGGCCGATTTTACGATTAATGACGGCAAGTTACAAGGAAAGGCCTGGCGCGGGATCCATTGCCTCTCCTAAAAAAATCAACAGGACTCTTGTTGGGGCGAAAATGTCAGTTATCTTTTAAAAAGTCCGTTTTATTCCGGAGAATAAATTACGCGGGAACGCAGAATTTTCATAAAACCAACCAGGGCCTTTCAGGGCGCCGAAGGAGAGCCGACAATGAAAAAATTTCTTATCGTATATCTGAGCAGGACCGGAAAGACCAAGGCTATGGCCGAGTTCATAGCCGAGGGAATCAGATTCGCTGGGCATCAGGCCGACGTAAAGGTTTTGCCGCAGGTCAAGGACGTGGAATCCCTGAAGGGGTACGACGGCTATATCTTTGGCTCCCCCACTTACCACAAGGACATGGTCCTTGGCATGAAGAACTGGCTCTTCACCGTCCACAAGGCGGGGCTTGCGGGCAAAATCGGCGGCGCCTTCGGCTCGCACACTCACTCCGGCGAAGCCCCCACCCTCATCTACGAGACGATGGAAAACGTTTTCGGGATGAACATGGAGGGCATGGGGCCCCTGCGGATGGAGGAAAAGTACATCGGGACCGACGAGGGCATGAGAACCTGCCAGCAATTCGGCAAGGCGCTGGCCAGCCGCGCCTGATATAGAGGCTGAATTGCAAAAGGCCGCGGGCTTATGGCTTAGCGGCCTTTTTTGTTTTCAGCTTACGACGTAGAGGGCCACCGAGAGGAAGTGACAGACGCTTCCGCCAAGGACGAAGACGTGCCAGACCGCGTGGGTGAAGGGAATTTTCTTGAAGCCGTAAAAGATTGCGCCGACGGTGTAGGAAAGCCCGCCGGAAATCAAAAGCCAGAGCCCGCCGGTGGAGAGGTTTTTCGCAAGAGGCCCGAAAGCCCCGATGACCAGCCACCCCATCGCAAGGTACATGACCATGGACAGCCACTTTGGCTTCCCCTTCCAGACGAACTCCCTGATGATGCCAATTGCGGCGAGCCCCCAGATAATCCCGAACAATAGCCAGCCGGTTTCCCCCTTCAGCGTGACCAGCGTGTAGGGGGTGTAGGTCCCCGCGATAAGGATGTAGATCATCGCGTGGTCTATCGCCTGTGCCACTGCGCGAAAGCGCCCGCAGCCGGAGCAATGATAGATGATAGAACCGCTGTAGAGGAGTACGAGAGCCGCGCCGAAGATAGAGGCGCTTACCACGCTGAGAGCGTCCCCGTACTTCGCCGCCAGCACCACCAGCACCGAAAGCCCAGCGACTGAGAGCCCAGCGCCGACGGCATGGGTAATCACATTTGCGGTTTCCTCCGCAGGGCTGTATGGCTGACGGGCTATTGCGGACACTGGCTGCTCCTTGGCTCTGCGGGAAAATCGGATTTTTGAATATTACGACTTAAGGCATGTGTCCGCAACCGCCCATTGCCGCGTTAAACGGTTATGCCGTCGAAAAGCGGGGTTGAGAGGTAGCGCTCGGCGAGGTCGGGGAAGATGACGACTATGTTTTTTCCGTCGAACCGCCCCGATTGGGCCAGCCTCAGCGCCGCCGCGCAGGCCGCGCCGCTTGATATGCCCACCAGGAGCCCCTCCTCTTTTGCCAGCCTTTGGGCGATCGCTATCGCCTCCGCGCTCTGGACTTTTTCGACTTCGTCGATGATGGAGAGGTCGAGGGTGTCGGGTATGAAGCCCGCTCCTATGCCCTGAATCTTGTGAGGGCCTGGCACAATCGGCTGCCCCGCCATTTTCTGGCTTATCACCGGACTTTCCTCGGGCTCTACCGCCACCGTGTGGAGCGGGAGCCCCTTCTGGCGCTTCAGGTAACGGCTGACGCCGGAGATTGTGCCGCCCGTTCCCACTCCCGCCACGAAGACGTCCACCTTGCCGCCGGTGGCTGCGAATATTTCGGGCCCCGTCGTCTCTTCGTGGATTTTCGGATTCGCCGGATTCTTGAACTGCTGAGGGAGGAAATATTTTTCAGGATTGGAATCACGAATAGCGGTGGCGCGGGCGATGGCCCCCTTCATCCCCTCAGCCCCTGGCGTCAGGATCAGCTTCGCCCCAAGGAAGACCAATACTTTGCGCCTTTCCAGACTCATCGTCTCGGGCATGGTTAGTGTTATCGGGTAGCCGCGCGCCGCCGCCACGTGGGCCAGCGCTATGCCGGTATTGCCGCTGGTGGGTTCTATAATCT
>SRXB01000222.1 GCA_009724975.1 bacterium
CCTCAAAATTCAGAATGACCACGACGTCAAGTTTAGGTGGTCTGTCATTCAAAATCATGACACGAATGATCTTGTCAGGTGAAAGCTCGTATTTAGCTGTTTCAACTTCACCGGCAATGCTTGTCGTGGCAAGGAACAATGCCATTGACAGCAAAGCAGGTAAATATATTTGCTTCATGTTTTCTCCTTTTATGGAACAACTGTTGATTCAACCGTATAGCGGACTTGAAAGACATCTGACAATGAGCTTATTGTAAAATACCAATGGACAGGTTATCTCGCCGTTAAAAAGTTGTCCTCACTCCAAAGAGTGAATTTCGGCATATAAAGATGCTATGCCCGGACCGTGTTCACGCGGCGAAAAAAGCGAGCGGAATTTATTAAGTATTTACAGGCGGTTGAGAGGTGTTTGGTCCACGGGGATTTTCGGCGGGCGATTTTTTGAAGCAAAAGAAAAGGGCCGACCGCTTGAAGCGATCGGCCCTTTTGAGGTCTGGCGGCTATTGAGCTTTTTTCAGCTCTTGCACACCATGAGTTTTTCGCCGGCCTCGAAGAGGACGTACATGCGGTTGGTGGCCATCACCTTTTTCACGAGGCCCAGACCGAAAACATCGTGATTTATCAGATCTCCGCCGCGAAATTTGGAGTCCATGCCGTAGGGCTTGGCCTTGCTTGAATCCCAGCTTTGGGAAGCGGCGATCCAGTCCTTGGTTTCGGCGCTTATGGAATGAGCCCTCGGTTTAGAAGGCTTGGCCGCCGCGTTTTCGCCCTTGTAGGCGTGATTCCCCTTGCAGGTGGTGCATTGAACCTTTGTGGGGACGCCGTCCAGAAGGCCCACGACTATATGTTTAGTGCTCTTCTTGCACTTTTTGCACTGGGACTGTACGAAGTCTCCGGGTTCGATCTGCTCTTTAGCCACGGCGGGTCCTTTTTTTGTTTAATTGTTGAGGTTTTAAGCCTTCGCCCTGCTGGATTGGTCTTTTGCGCGCCCGTTTTGCGCCATCCGGCGGCCCGGATTATGCCTATTGTTGCCGCTGAACTGGCGCTTGACCGGCTCGCGGACCGAATCGGCCATTGCCGCCGCCTCCGGCATCGTCAGATTGTGGAGGGAACGCCTCTGGATTTTTTTGTCGAGGACCTTTTCGATGGCTTTGACCATCGCGCCGTCCTCGCGCGTGATAAGTGAAAACGCGTCACCCGAGCGAAGCGCCCTTCCGGTTCTGCCGGTCCGGTGGGTGTAATCCTCGACGGTGCTTGGCATGTCGTAGTTGATTACGTGCGACACCGTGGCAACGTCTATTCCCCTCGCGGCGATGTCTGTAGCCACCAGCACGCTGTAAGCCCCGCTTTTAAAGCCGTTGAGGGCAGCCAGGCGCCTTCCCTGCGAAAGGTTGCCCTGTAGCGAGGCGGCCTTGTGGCCCTCTTTGGCGAGCTTTTCGGCCAGTTTCGAGGCGCGGTGCTTTGTGCGGGTGAAGACCAGGACGGATTTTGTCTCCGTCTCCTCCAGGATTTTAATCAGGAGGGGGGTCTTGCGCTCCTGCTCCACGGGGTAGAAGGCGTGGGTGACGGTGTCGGCCATCACCGCCGCGTCCACCTTCACCGTTTCCGGGTTGACGAGGACCTCGTCGGCTAGGTGGCGTATCTCGGCGGGCATTGTGGCCGAAAAGAGAAGGTTCTGGCGCTTTTGCGGCAGGTGCTTCAGGATTTTTCTTATGTCGGGCAAAAAGCCCATGTCGAACATGCGGTCGGCCTCGTCGAGGACGAGGATTTCAACGCACGAAAGATTTATTGTGCCGTTTTTGATGTGGTCCAGAAGGCGTCCCGGGCAGGCGACTACAATTTCGGCTCCGCCGCGCAGTTTTTCAACCTGCGGCTGCATGCCTACGCCGCCGTAGACGGTGACGCTGCGCGCTCTGGCCGCGTGGCCGAGCGTCTTTATGTTCTCGTGAATCTGCTCGGAAAGCTCCCTTGTGGGGGCGATTACGAGGGCTCTTACGCAGTTTCTGCGCCCCCTGACGAGTTTTTCGATTATGGGGAGGGCGAAGGCCGCCGTCTTGCCTGTTCCGGTCTGGGCGATGCCCAGGACGTCGCGGCCCGAAAGGGCGACCGGAATGGCTCTGGACTGTATGGGAGTAGGAGTGGAGTAACCGCAGGCCGTTACTCCCGCGAAAACGAGGGGGTGAAATTTAAACGATTGAAAATCCAAGTTGTATCCTAAAATTTGAAGTGAAAAGGGCGGCCCCGAAGAGCCGCCCGCCGAGCCTCTTTGGTTAGACGGCCCTTACGTTGCTGGCCTGGGGGCCCTTTTGGCCCTGCGTCTCGTCGTAGTCGACCTTCTGGCCTTCGCTCAGAGTCTTGTAGCCGTTGCCCTGTATGGCGCTGAAATGGACGAAAAGGTCTGCGGAGCCGCTATCGGGGGTGATGAAGCCGAAACCCTTCGTTTCGTTGAACCACTTGACTGTTCCTCTTGGCATTTTATTTCCTTTGCTCTATTGCCGGTCACGTTTGTGCCGCGCTTAATTGCCCATTTTATTCCCGCCCGGGGGACACTCCCCAGAGCCACAAGGATTGCGGGCTGTGCGGCGGAAGAGACCATAAACGCAAAAAAGGGAAAAGCGTCTGTCGCCTTTCCCTTTCGGTATTGTAAACAGTTTTCTTGTAAGCCTCGCTATTGGCGAGCTTTGCCGCAATGCCAAATGTAACCGCAATAGCTGTGGAAAGCAATGTTTATTTTTGTAATGAGAAGAGCCCTGAGGGAAATTGCCGGCAGACCCAATAAAGAGAAGCCTAAAAGCGGTTTTTCCCGCTTTGATTTTTTGTTTTTCGAAGTTAAATGGCGAAGAGCTGGAGCCCTATGAGGCATTCGGATGGCCTTGCCCCTTTCACGCAAAAAGTAACGCAAGAAATCCTCGTCAGGGAAGGAGCTCCCGCACCAACTTCAATGCTTCTTCCTTGTCGTTGGTACGAAGAACGTTGATAGTCCCGTTCGGAATCTCTGCCTCGATAACCGCACTCATCAGGACTTTGCCATTAAAGGAAACTTCATGTTTTTTTCCGATGTTTTCTTTCGTTAATCTCCTGAAAACATCCAAATCTTCGAAATTAAGCTCGGCGGTTACAAAGTATTTGGGGAAGTCGGGCGAAGAGACGACCAATATGCGAGCGGCCATCAGTTTTTGAGGCGTCAACTCATAGCGCACTACTGAATCTTCCGCGGCGAAGGCGTGCGAAAGGAAAACTGAGGTTATAACCAAGGCGATGAGATAGATAATTCTGGCGTATTTCACCTATTTTCCTCCATCCCCGAAACCCATGCGGATTCTAAATTGTAATCGGCGGAGAAAGCGTCAACTCCTTCAAGGAAGAAGATCCCGCACCAGAGACAGAGCTTCCTCCTTGTCATTGGTGTCAAACAATCCGATTTTTCCGTTGTCAATTTCGCCTTTGACGATTGCTCCCATCAAAACTCTGCCTTCGAAAAAAACCTCAAGTCTTTTCCCGATGTTTTCTTTCGTCAGTTTTCTGAAGACCCGCATTTCCTCGAAATTCAATTCCGCAATTACGGCGTATTTGGGGTAATTGGGTGATGTTTCAATAAGTATCCTTGTGCTCATCAGTTTTTGAGGAGTCAGTTGGTATTTTACCGTTACAATTTCACCGGCCATGCTTGCCGTGGTCAATAACGATGCCATTACCAGCAGAGTAAGTAAATATATTTGCTTCATGGTTTCTCCTTTTATGGAACAACTGTTGATTCAACCGTATAGCGGACTTGAAAGACATCTGACAATGAGCTTATTG
>SRXB01000223.1 GCA_009724975.1 bacterium
TTTCACCACCACCCTCGCGCCTTACAAGAAGAGAATTAGCGCCCGATGGAGAGGGCAGGACCGCGATTTTGGCCTCGCCGACGAAGGCGGGATGCGTGGAAATGATGAGATTTATCCTCGCGAACCAGTCCACCAGGTTCGGAGTGCTTCCCCAGTCAAGGTCAACCGCCTCGTGGACCTTTATCTTCTTTTTGCAAAGCCATTCGGACCCGCTCATAGCCCCAAAACCGCCGAATTGTGAGGAAAAGGCGCAGATGGCGGTGCGAAGCCGCGACCACGAAACGCCCCTGGCGGCCAGACGGTCGTTATCATGGGTCTCGGCGAAATGTATCAGCGGCCCTGCGGAGCGAGAGACGCCGTCGGCCCAGGGAATGTAGCCCGCCATATCATTGCGGGAGTAGTTCTGGAAGAGTTCGGAATAAGCCCAGTCGAGCCCCGCGTCAAAGAGGAGCGATTCCATCACCCGCACCGGCCCGCCAAGCCCTTCCAGGAAAAACAATGTATCGGGGAACTCCTCCCGCACCTTCGCGACCATGTACTCCCACGCGCCCAACGGAACCATATAGCCCGCGTCGCACCGAAAGCCGTCCACCCCCATCCTCGCCCACCAGAGAAAGACCCCCGCCATGTAACGCCAGAGGTTTTTATCCGAATAGTCGAGCTTGGAAAGGTCGCTCCACACCACCCCCCACGCCCCGGGCGAGAGAAAGGAATCCCCGCTCCGCTCGAACCATTGCGGGTTGTGAATCTGAAGCCACGAGGCCCAGCCGGTGTGGTTGACCGGAATATCCAGGAATATCTTCGCGTCGAGGGAGTGGGCGCGGTCGATGAGCTCCCTTAGCTGGTCCAGCGGCGTGGTGCGGCGGTCGAACTGCGCCAGCGAGCTGTCAACGTCCATGAAATCGAGGGCCGCGAAGGGGCTGCCGAAACGCCCCATGCGCCCGTAGGTGGTCGGCACGGGATGGACGGGAAGAAGCTGGATTATGCGAAAGCCCAGAGTCTCGACCACGAAGGGAATACGCTCGGCGAACTCCCGAAAGGTGCCGGAAGGAGGTATCACCGTGTAGCCTGAGGCCTCAAGCTCATCGACATGGGGCTTTAGCGCCTCCTCGTCCGGCCTTGAAAAACCGTGCTGGCGCACGAACGAAGAGTAAATCGTGTTGGCGAGGGCGAACTCGGAGGAGTTCACCTTTATCCGTATGTTTCCTCCCTCGGGCCAACTGGTTCCGCCATCGGGCGCGAGAATGAAAGCCTTCGCGAAAAAAACCCCGACCTCGGCCAGGGGGACCAGAACCTTGAAATGGCCGTCGGCCTCGCGGGCCATCGGCAAATCCCGCCATTCCCGATCGAGGCGGGGGTCGCCATCCTCGGCGTTTCGTATAATTTCGCCGCGTCTGATGGAGGCGCCGCCTACCGTGGTGCGCAAAAAGGCAAGGGAACCCTCCGGCGCCCGCGCCCGAAGCGTAACTTCGATAATGTCCCCCGCAAAGCGTACGAGTTGCGCCCCGGGAGCGGGATTTTGGATCATGAAAGCCCTTTGGATTTGGGTTTTCTTTAAATTTTATCACTTGAAGAGAGACGGCGGGGCAAAAAAACCAAAAGCCGCTCCATCTGGTATTTTTTGTCGGAAAGGAGATTGACGACATGAAGTGCGCGTTTGAAACACCGCTGAAAACACTCGCCATCGGCTCAATCGCCGCATGGCTACTCGCGGGCCCCGAAAAAGCCTTCGCCTTTCGCAGGATTTCCGAGGGCGACCGGCTTTTTGACCATAAAATATATTCGGCGGAGGGTAAAGAGAGCAGCCTCTCAAAAAACCTCGGCCCCAAGGCCACGCTGATACTTTTCTGGGCCTCATGGTCGCCAAGGAGCGTGGAGGCTCTGGCCGATTTCGGGAAAATGGCCGAAAGGCTTAAGGAAAAAGGGCTGTCGTCCCTTGCGGTGAACGTGGAGCACCAAAGCGAGGAGCCTGGCGACCGCGAGGCTATAGCCGCCGCCCTGAAGTCCGCCTCGGTTAATTATCCTTCGTATATCGACAGGGGGCTTGAGATTTACAACGCCATAGGGGTCAGCTCAACCCCTTCGATTGTCGTTGCGGACAGCGAGCTTAACGTAAAAATCCTACTTTCCGGCTACCCCACGATAATGAGGGACGAATTCGCCGAAAAAGTGGAGAATCTTCTTGGGGACGGTGCTAAAAACGCGGCGGCGGACGGCGTGGAGGTGTCGTCTCAATCCAAATCGGTGCGCTATTACCAGACCGCCCTTGTCTTCAGGAAAAAGGGCATGCCGCACAAGGCCGTCGAATCGCTAAAAAAAGCCCTTGAGATAGAGCCGGGCCACCGCGATTCCCTGAACCTTGTAGCGGAGCTTTTAGAGAAGGTCGGGGATCAGAAAAGCGCCGACGAATACCGCGAAAGGCTAAAATAAACCGCTCACTCCACCCCGCGGACTCGCTTGATCCCCAAAAACCTCTCCTTTTCCCTGTAATCGAAAAACCTCATCGCCTCGGCATGGCCTTCCTCTATCAGGAGGAGGTTGACGAAGCGGCCATCGGCTGTAAAAACGTAAGCCAAAGTCCTTCCGAATTTATCTTTTCGCTCGGCGTCGTATTCCAGATTCACAACCCTCCCCTCCACCAGCTTTCTCAAAAACTCCCTCGCCCCCTCGCCGCCAGCCTCGCCCGCGTGGCCGTAATGGGCTATCTCCGGCGCGTCGACTCCAAGGAGCCTCACCCTCTCGCCGTTTTCAAGGATGATAGTGTCGCCGTCTATCACCCGAACGCAAAAGCGCCTCTGTGCGCCGCAAAGAGCTGGTACGGCGAAGAAAAAACACGCCAGGAGAGCCGCCGCGCAACCCCTTCGGCCCCTTTCACGCGCAAAAAAAATCACGGGCCTCTTCCGTGTCCGGCGTTTTACGCAAAATCTTTCCCGATTCGCTTCGCGGCAAAGGCTTTTTGAGAAGGTAAACCTCCTTGGGACGCCAGGCGGGGGGTAGGCGGGAAAAAAGTTCAAGCGCCACACCCTTTGCGCTTATTTTCGCCCCCGCATCGGGGTAAACGGCGGCCACCAGATATCTATCGCCCTCCCCTGCCACCGTCACCGCCGCTTCGGCCACCCCGCCAAGGGAGTTTATTACCGATTCCACCTCGGCGGGATGTATCCGCTCCCCGCGTATCTTCAAAATATCGCCGACCCTCCCCTCGAAATGCAAAAAGCCCTCGCGGTCGAGGCGAAATAAATCGCCCGTGCGAAGCCACCTCTCGGAGCCGGACCATCTCCACCGTTCGGCGGTGGCTACTTCATCCGAGTAGTAGCCCTCCATAAGGTGCGGGCCCGCCACCCAAAGCTCCCCCGACTCGCCGCAAGGCGCTTGGGCGCCATCAGCGCCTACCACCTTCACCCGCGTCCCCGCAAGGGGAAGGCCGCACGACCCCGTCTTCTCCCAAAGCGCCCCCCGAGGCATTATAGAGACGCGCTTGCATTCGGTGAGACCATACATCGGCCTTATGTCGGCCCTCGGCAAAAGCTCAAAGAGCCGCGCTACCTGAGGAGGGTGAAAAACATCGCCGGTGGAGGTTATTAGGCGCAGGGAATCCGCGCCGCCGCGCCCAAGAAGGCCCGAGCGCAAGAGCATGGAGGCAAGGGGCGGAACTAAGGGGAATATCGTTATTTTCTCTTCGGAGATGGAGGGCAATATGTCGAGCGGATTGGAAAAATCAGAAAGCAGCACTAGCTCGGCCCCGCTTTTGAGCGTCAGGAAAAGCTGGTAAAGGCCATAGTCGAAAGCGAAGGGCAA
>SRXB01000224.1 GCA_009724975.1 bacterium
ACCGGACGTCGGATGAAATTGAATCCCCTGTTCTGGTTGTAATAGGCCGTCGGCGTATTTCCACCGTTATCAGAGAAGACCATGTCGAGGTCGCCGTCGGCGTCGAGGTCGGCCAGCGCGACGCCGGAGGCTGTCGGCCCGCCCTCGTCGATAAATTGCTCCCCGCCGAAAAGGTTGCCGTCGATATTCATCACCCAGACGGGGCTTCCGCCGCTTCTTCCGAAAACAACGTCGGCGTAACCGTCGAGGTTGATGTCGCCGGTGGCCACCGCCGAGTGTCCGCCATAGCCGATCATGCTCGGGGAGAGGTTGAAACTTCCGTCGCCGACGCCGGTGTAGAGGCTGTCCGGCCCGCCTCCGCCGTTTGCGGCCACTATGTCCAAAAATCCGTCCAGATTCATGTCGCAAAGAGAGATGGCGCTTATTCCAGCCGCACCGTAGGCAAAAGAAGCCGTTGCTGGGAAGGGCGAGGCGGCAACGCCGGTGTTCAGGTAAATCTTCAATCCTGCCATGTCCGAAGCCGTCACCAGATCGGGTTTTCTATCCCCGTTCAGGTCCGCCAGCGCCACAGCCACGGTATTTTGCGAGTCCGGCGCGACCGCCACCGGAGCGGCGAATCCTCCGGCGCTGTTGGGGTAAAACTGGTTGGGGATGGTATTGTCACCGTAATTTCCCACCACGAAGTCAATCCGCCCGTCGCCGTCCACGTCGCCCGTCGCCACCGAGCGGCTGGGGAAGGACTGGTCGATGACGATTGCCGACGCGCCCAAAAGGGTTGCCCCGTTGCCGGGGAAAATCCTTATCGGGTAGCCGTCGTTGACCACCAAAAGGTCGAGGTAGGAATCGCCGTCCAGATCGGCCAGAGCCGCGCCCCTGGGGCTGACCGTGAAAGAGCTTGAGAGCTGCGAATACGCTGAATCGGCCCTAAAGGGGCCGAAAAGCGGTTTTTTGGCGCGGCTGTTTTGCAGGGATATCTTGCCGTCGTACACCGTTGCGGTTGTCCGCCACAGATAATACTCGGCGTTGGCCAGATTATCGGTGTAGCTGATCGAGGCTTGCGAAAAAGTCGCGGAAAAGAGAGCTGAAAAAGAGATTGCCGTAACCAGAAAAGGCTTTGGAAGCAAGAGCTTGCGGCTATTCATGTGCGGGCCTCCGTACAGGGGGAAATTAAAGAAGGCAGTATAAAAATTTATAGTGCACAAAACCGTTTCTGGCAATGCCCGGCCCATTCATTTCCAGAATTTGGAGGCTTTGGGAACTAGTTTTCGGCCCTTCCGCCGGTTTGGGCTGGAACGGTGGCCGGCTTCTTCTGAAAAAACAGCGAAGATACTGTTTATAAGGGGTTTTACGGCATTTCAGAGTGGAAGAAAAACGCGAAACGATTTAAATTGATTAAACAATTGAAAACTAAAATCCACAATTGCGTCAATTTTAATGGCAGGTTTTCGGAATTGATGGCGGAGAGAGGAATGACGCCTTAATGGGTGTCTTTAAAAACAAGGCACTGAAGGTTTCAATAATAATCGCGGCGCCTCTTTTTTTGGCCGCAACGGCATTCCTTTACCTTCAGTCCTCCGCCTTTGACGCATTCCTCATAGGCAAATTGCGTCAGTCCGCCGCGCAAAAGGGCATAACCCTGGATGCCGAAGCCTTCGACGTGGACCCTTACTCCCTTGCAATAGCCGCCGCATCCACCAAGGTCTCGGGGGCCGGGCGCGAGTGGGAATTCTCCTCCGGCGCGGCCAGGGCCGAATTTTTCCTGATAAAAACCCTCTCCACCGGCAACCTCACTTTTTCGCTCTTTGTGGACTCCCCCTCCTTTTCCGGAAAATTCCCCGGCGAATCGAAAGGGGACGCCGGCTTTCTTGAAAACCTCAAAAACCTTCAAATAGTGGCCCTGAGGGTCAAGGGCGGGCGCGGCTCCGCCACACTTTCGCCAAATCTCTCCTTTGGCGTCTCCTCCATAGAGGTCGATTACCAAAACGGTGAGGGGAGCGCGACGGTGGGCTCCGGCGAGGTTTCGTGGCGCGGGGTGCCGGAGCGGATAGAGTCGATTGCGATAAAGGGCAAAAGAGTGGGCGGCGAGACCCTGCTTGAATCCATGACGGTAAAGACCAGCCGCGTGGACGTGAAAAGCCGCGTGAAAATCGGCCAAAACCTTGAACTTGAAGGCGAGGCCGAGGCTGTAATCGACGCCTCCCCCCTGCCGCCTCAGTGGGCCGAGCCCCTTGGCCTCAAGCCCTTCAACCCGGTGGCGGCGCGGGTGGTCGCCTCCGGCAAGGTCGCGGGCACTGTTTCAGACCCGGTGCTCTCCGGCGCTTTCTCCATAACCGACGGCTCATTCGGCCCGCTTGTCGTCTCCCTCCTAAAGTCGGACGCCTCCTTCCGCAAAAAAGTCCTCTCCTTTTCAGGACTGAGCGCCAAAACGGGGTTCGGCGACATCGGCAAGGCCTTCGGCGAAGTGGATTTCAACGGCGGGGTGAAGGTCAAAAGCGCGATGGAGGTGGAGGGCTACGACCTTCGGCGCTCCATGGCCATCTTGCCGAAGTTCCGCGAGGGAAATTTCCCCGTGGGGCTGAAAGCCTCGGGGCTTTTGAAAGCCGAGGGGGAGCTTTGGCCCGCCTTTTCGCTCAAAGCCGACCTCGACGTTTCCGTGAGGGATTTCGACGTCACCACCCTGCGCGAAAACTCGCCCCGCACATGGTACGGTTTCGGCGCGGGAACCCTCAAGACCTCCGCCCTCATCGGCCTTGAGGGCATTAAATTCGGCGAGGGGATGATAACCACCGATTCGCTCTCGCTGGCGATAAAATCGGGGGCGCTGGACTACCCCAACGGCCTTGAATTCGACACCGTCCTCGCCATAAGGAACCTTTCGACGATAAAGAGGTACCTGCCGGAGGGGTTTGACGCCTCCGGCGCGCTAACCGGCCACTTCGGCGGTCCCTACCGCGCCCTCGTCTTCGACTACGCCGTGGACCTGGACAAAACCCTCGTCTATGGCGAGGAATTCGGAAAGCTTACCGGCTCGGCTCGCTACGACCTCTCCGACTTCGAAGCCCGCGACTTTCGCCTTGACGGCCCCATGGGGAGTTTTGAGGCGGAGGGCAAGGCGGGGCTCAGGAGGGACGGCGAATTCGACCTCGACCTCTCCTGGAAGGGCGGCAGCCTCGCCAAGGTGCGCAAAATCGTCTCCAAATTCACCAAATTGCCGCCGGTGGAGGTCGAAGGGGAAGCCCAGGCTTCTGGAAAACTCACCGGAAAGCTCGCCCGACCGGTTTTCACCGGAGAAGCGGCGCTGAAAAAGGTCGAGACTTCGCCCTGGTGGTGGCTAAAACGCGCCTACGCCCAAAGCGTAATGGCCAAGGGCGAATTCGGCGTTACCTCGTGGAGGGTGGACGAGTTCCAGGCCGAGGCTTATGGCGCCACCTGGCGGGGCAAGGGATTCACCGACACGGAAAGCTACAATTTCGAGGCTGCGGTTTCCGGTTTCGAGATAGGTAACGTCCCCAAAATAATGAAGGCCCCCGACTGGTTCTCCGGCCGCGCCGACATCTCGCTGGCAGGGGCTGGCTCTTACCGCGACCCCGTAGCCAGCGCCTCTGGAACGGTGAGGGAGATAAAGGTGAAGGGGGAGCCGCTGGGCGATTTCTCCTTCGACGCCTCTTTCGCCTCAAAAACCGCCTCAGCAAAGGTAAGAAAGACCGACGGCTCCCTTGAGGCCCTAACATCGATAGACCTTGGCGGCGCATTTTCCGCCGAGGCCGAGGC
>SRXB01000550.1 GCA_009724975.1 bacterium
GCGGCCGGTGCGCGCGCGGCGTAGATGAGGAGCCGCCTGTTGCCCGGGTTCGGCACGACGCTGGATATATAGGCTGAGTACCAGTTTTCCAGCCTTTGCACGTCGATGACGATGAAGTCGACCGCGCCTCCCTCCCTTGGGTCGTTTATTTCAAGTATGGAGGGGTAGTCGGGGTTCATGTCGGCGGTGCTTGTGCAGGTGCTGGGGAATTCGCCCGCCGCGCCGCCGTGCCTTTGGGTCGGCTGGTAGTCGCTTGAATATACGATTGTGCGTGGTATGTAAGGCGGGTTGCTTAGCCCGTCGGCGTTCATGTTTCCGCCCACTCCGAGGGAAACTGGGAGGCCACCTGCGTTTACGCCGTTCTCCACCTCGTTGGCCACGTCGACGCTGACGAGGGTTCCTCCCGCGTCGCGGTAGCGCAAGCGGATGTCTAGCCCGCCGGAATCGTCGGTTATGACGAAGGTGTCGACGTCGGCCATAGCTCCGGCTGTGGCGTCGCCCTGGGCGAGGTCCTCGTAGAGGTTGCCGCGCGCGATTACGTCACGGGGGGCGGTGCGGATTATGTCGACCCCCGCCCTGACCACCGAGTCCTGTCCGTAGGCGAAGCGCGTCTCTTCTACGCCCTTGGTGGTGGCGCTTATGCTCGTGTTTATGGCTACGAGGCCCACGGAGGCGGGGCCGGTGGGGACGGCTATGTTGATGGTGCCGGTGGGTATTATGTCGCCGCCGACGGTTATCGCGTTGGAGCTTTGGGCGGCGGTCGCGTCGCCCAGGGTGAGGGCTCCGCCCGGGGAGAGGGTGAGGTCGCCACCCGCGTAGATTCTGCCGCAGGTGGTTATGTTGACCGCGC